>JAQCAN010000239.1 GCA_027621335.1 Bacteroidota bacterium | reverse complement strand
AAGCCCTTATTGTGAAACTTCTTCAAGGAAGGGACCTGAATAGTGTCATTGTCTTTGCCTCACGAAAAAGTACGGTAAGCAGCCTGGCCAGAACCTTAAAGAAAAAAGGTCTCAATGCCGCTCCCATAAGTTCGGATCTGGACCAAGAACAGCGTGAGGAAGTACTTAGGCAATTCAGAGCAAAGCGCCTTAATATCTTAGTCGCTACCGATATCATGGCCCGGGGTATAGATATCAAAGAGATCGAGTTGGTCATCAATTATGAAGTACCAAAGGACGCTGAGGATTACGTGCACCGTGTCGGTAGAACAGCGAGAGCTTCCACGACTGGAATCGCGATCACCCTGGTCAATGAAGAAGAGCAGCGTAGTTTCAAGCGTATCGAAGAACTCATTCAGATGGAGATCAGGAAGATGCCCACTCCTCCAGATGTTGGAGAAAGCCCCACATGGGATCCCAGCAGACGGGTAAGCAGTTCACGTTCAGGCGGAAAAGGCCACAAAGGAGGAGGAAAAGGACGCCCTTTCAAGAAGAAAACGTCTAAATCCTGATTCCTTCAGGGGATCACTTTTGATTAAACGGAAAGGCTTTGATAGCAGTAGGACAATTCAACGACTTAAGGATTCTGAGGTCCACCAGCGTAGGTCTCTTCTTGGGAGATGAGTCAGGCGAGGATGTCTTACTGCCCAACAAGTACTGTCCTGAGGAATATGAGATAGATGATATTCTGAAGGTCTTTGTCTACCGCGATTATGATGAAAGGAAGATCTGTACCAATATCATCCCCAAGATCCAATTACACGGTTTTGCCTTGCTCGAATGTGCGGCCGTTTCAGAATTCGGTGCATTCATGGATTGGGGGCTTGAAAAGCACCTCATGGTTCCCTTCAGGGAACAGCGGCAGAAGATGGTCGAAGGGAGATGGTACGTGGTCTATCTGGATCTTGACACCGAGACCGACCGGCTCTATGGCAGCAATAAATTGGATAAATGGCTGAAGAATGAGGAGCTTACCGTGAGTCTAAAGGATGAAGTCAGCCTCGTGGTCATTTCACAGAGCGACCTAGGCTTCAATGTCATCGTCAATCACAGACATAAAGGTCTCGTCTACGACAATGAGGTCTATGAAGAAATCCATATCGGAGATGAGATGAAGGGCTTTGTGAAAGCTATTCGCGAGGACAATAAGTTGGACATCTCTCTGCAGCCTATTGGCTATAAGAACGCTACGGATGTGAACTGTGAGACCGTCTATCAAGAAATGGCTTTGAACAATGGCTTCCTGGCCTTGACCGATAAGAGCTCTCCCGATGAGATCGCCTACACTTTGGGCATGAGCAAGAAAGCGTTCAAGAAAGCCATCGGTGCTCTATATAAAGAGCGTAAGATCAAATTAGAAAAGGATGGCATCTACCTTCTAGAATGAGGGTACTTGTCTTAGGGAACACAGATGACCTCATAGAACAGAGGCGCATATCCAGCCCATAGACCTCTTCCCCCCTCCACATTCGAAGGTAGATTTGCAGGAACGGCAAAGGGCGAACCATTATTGACCAACTGATCATCCGAAGTGGCTATGTAATCCTCTACTTCCAAGGTGGTCGTTGCAAATTTCACTGAGACCACATCATTCAGCTTGAAGAAGCCAGCCTCCTCATTGTTATCGTCCTCCATATTGCTATTGACCACTGTACCTCTGTTATAGAAAAACTCAAAGGAAAGCCCATCAAAGAAGGTGTCTTCAAAAACAGATCCCAATGGTGCCACATAATCCTGATCTTTTTGAACGTTCGTGCCTGGATAGGAGTTCGTGCGCTGCGCCCACCAACGATAGGCATTCCTTTCATTGAGAGGATCGCTCAGTTCGGCATAGATGAAGCCGAGTGAATCACTATTGGCCCAGAACTCGAACCAAAGTGAATCCAGAGGCACTGCAACAGGTATCTTTGTTTCAGCATGCAAGGTCTTGCCTTCTAAGGTGACGATATCCAAGATATAAGGCGTTCCTTCTTGGCCTAACATAGTGAAGGTCGTATCTGTATAGACACAATAATTTATGGCTTGCAGGTCTTGTTCGGAAATTCCCAATAACTCGGCTGCAAGCGCTAAATCTTCCGCACTAAGGTCCGATGCACAGAATTCCTTCAGCTGAACGGTGTCCTGTCCATTGCTCACCTTCACTATGGCATCATTCACAAAAAGGCCTTGAAGGGATGAGGGGTCCAAAGGCTGGTTGAAACTCTGCGTTCTCGTCAAGAAGATGATCGGGGGCTGGCCAGTCTCAATGGAACCATCCACCACAATCTCTGATGGCACCTCAGGGAAGGGCAAATCGATGTCCTTAGTGCAAGACATTATAAGACTGAGAATCAGAAATGCAAGAAGGATGTCTGTGTATGATCTCATGGCTTAGAATTTGAAATTCCATGTGACGGAAGGAAGGACTGAGAAGAGGCTTACCTGCTTCACTTGAAAAGCGAATTGCTCATTACCTGGTTCTCCAAATGTGTCAATGAAATAGAAGAACGGATTAGCTCGATTATAGGTGTTGTACAGGCCGAAATTCCATGATGTCTCCCATTTCCTTGCAATCTCGATGTTCTCCCCCGTATCAGGATCCTTCTTCAATCGGTAGTTCGGCAAGGTATAAGTGGCTGAGACATCCAACCTGTGGAAATCCCTCATTCGACTAGAATTACGGGGTCCATAGACGAATTCCACCCTCTGTTCCGTGGGACTGAAAAACCATGATTCTGGGAGTGTGATGGCACTTCCCGTTCCGAAAACAAAGGTTCCCGCAAATGTCCATCGGTCATTATGCAAGTGCGTCACCGCAACAGAGAGGTCATGCCGCCTGTCGAAGCGGGCAAAGAACTCCTGTCCATCCAAGATCTCATCGAACTGCCTCAAGGTCTTGCTCCACGTATACCCTATCCAGCCTGAAGTTCGGCCCACCCTTCTCTTGACGAATAGCTCCAATCCGTATGAATAGCCATCCCCGAAGGTGAGTTGATTATCCACATTATTCAATGCACCACCCTGAGGTTGTTCCCCTTCTTTGTATTCAATTTGATTCTCCAAGGTCTTGTAGTAAACCTCAATACTCGCCTCATAAATATCTTCCCTGAAGTTCCTGAAATACCCCATATTATACTGATAACCAATCTGGGGCTTGACAAGTTCAGAGGAAGGAATCCAGAGGTCGGTAGGCAGGCCAAGGGGTGAGAAACTTGCTAGGTGGACGAATTGCAGATTACGAGTGAATGCAGCTTTGAAGGAGCTTCTCTCATCCAGTGAATACTTCAATGAAAAGCGAGGTTCCAGACCCAGATAATCCACGATATTGGTCCCACGTCCATAGTCTATGACAGCCACCGTCTCATCCCCTTCCTTGATGTACCTTGTAAAAGGTCCGGTCTGGAGGAAATAGGCCAATCGAAATCCAGCATTGATGGTCAGGCGGTCGCTTATGTCAAAATCATCCATGATATAGGCCGAGGCCTCATGGGCATATATCTGCTCTTTGTCTCCAGTATTGAAACGGGTATCACCGAAGGTGACCTCAGCATAATTGGGTGTATATCGGTGGTTGATATACGAAGCGCCAAACTTGATTCTATGGTTCGCTGC
>JAQCAN010000238.1 GCA_027621335.1 Bacteroidota bacterium | reverse complement strand
ATAAGAGCATTGTGGTCGCGGCGACCAACTGGGACATGGCCGATCAAGAAGTCGATGAATTCCTGGCAGGTGCACAGGCCATCCCAACTCCTTATGGCACCTTCACCTTCAACCGCTGGTCTGAAGTCTATAACGCTTTGACCAGCAAGCGCGCCTTCTCTCATGATGAGATTCTAGGTCGAGAGGTCTACTATTTCCAGATCGAGTGGCATCCGGACCATATCACCTGGCGTATGGGGCCATCTAAGGACAGGATGTACGAGTTCAACTATATCGATAGAACCTATACCAACATACCTGATAATCAGATGCTGGCCGTGATCACTCAGGAATTCCATGCTTCAGAGTGGTGGCCTACAGCACCATTCAGTCAGAATGATATCCCTTTTCCATCGGAGCCCTTGATAGGTAGGGTGATGGAGGTCACCATAGAATAGTGCCTATAATCCTAACTTCGCCCAACGTAAAATCTGATTACCGAAATGTCCAACGCTTATTTCACCCCACCTGTTGCTTTTAATGAACCCGTAACGCCCTTTGAACCTGGCTCCAGAGAGGTGAAATCTCTTATTGCCACTTACAAGGCCATGAAAAAGAAGCCTATGGACATCCCGATGTACATCGGGTCCGAGGAGGTGAGAACAGGTATGAAAGTGAAGATTACGGCACCACATGACCACAAGCTGGTCCTTGGCCATTACCATAAGGGAAGTAAAGAAGACGTGAAGGCTGCCATCAAGGCCGCTCTGAAGGCACGAAAGGAATGGGCGGCACTGCCTTGGCAGGAACGTGCATCTATCTTCTTGAAAGCAGCCGAACTGCTGGCGGGACCATTCAGGGACCGTATGAATGCCGCGACCATGCTATGTCAAAGCAAGAATGTCATGCAGGCTGAGATCGATGCCGCTTGTGAGATGATCGACTTCTTCCGTTTCAACGTCCAGTATATGACGGACATCTATTCGGATCAACCGGAATCCTCACCGGGCGTGTGGAACCGAATGGAATACAGAGGACTGGAGGGCTTTGTTTTTGCACTCCCTCAATTCAACTTCACCTCCATATGTGCCAACTTATGTGCCGCCCCGGCCATGATGGGAAATGTGGTGGTGTGGAAACCAGCGGATTCACAAATCTATTCTGCTCAGGTTATTATGGAGCTCTTCAAAGGAGCGGGTGTCCCTGATGGGGTCATCAACCTCATTTATGGAGATGGACCAGAGATCGGAGAGGTCATCTTCAATCATCCTGATTTTGCCGGATTGCATTTCACGGGAAGCACAGGAGTCTTCAAACAACTTTGGAAGAACATCGGGAAGGGCATCGATAAGTACAAAACCTATCCAAGGGTAGTTGGAGAGACAGGTGGAAAGGACTTCATCATCGCTCATCCTTCTGCTGGGGTGGCTGAAGTGGCTACGGCCATCAGCCGAGGGGCCTTCGAGTTCCAGGGTCAGAAATGCTCTGCGGCCTCTAGGGTCTACTTGCCTTCCAATACAGCCAAGGACATCCTCAAGCGTGTGGTGGAGGATGTGAGATCCTTCAAGATAGGAAGTCCCGAGGACCCTTCGAATTTCGTGAATGCGGTCATCGATGGTCGTGCTTTTGATAAGATCGCCAGCTATATCGACTACATCAAGAAGTCCAAGGATGCGAAGATCCTAGTTGGAGGAAAATATGATAAGTCAAAAGGCTGGTTCATTGAACCAACAGTCGTGCAGGTGACGGATCCGAAGTACAGGACCATGTACGAGGAGATCTTCGGTCCTGTAGTCACGGTATATGTCTATGATGAGAAGGACTTCGTGAAGACGTTGGAGCTTTTGGACAAGACCAGTGACTATGCCCTGACGGGCGCAATCTTCAGCCAGGACCGAAAGGCCATCGACTTGGCGACCAAAATGCTCGAACATTCGGCAGGTAATTTCTATATCAACGACAAACCTACCGGGGCAGTGGTCGGTCAGCAACCTTTCGGTGGAGGCAGGGGTTCAGGGACCAATGACAAAGCAGGGTCCTACCTGAATCTTATCCGTTGGACTGCACCCAGAACCATCAAGGAGACGTTCGTGCCACCTACGGATTACCGCTACCCATTCCTAGGTTGAGAATGAAGGGTACTCTTCATACTATTCAACGAGAGTTATCGTTCATTGAAAACCGATGAAACGCGCCTTACTCTCACTTTCCAGCTTGGTATTTCTATGTACAGCGTTTGCTCAATTAGGAGGAAATAGCTCCTATTTGGTGACTGAACTGCCAAGTTCGGCACGCGTCTCTGCCTTGGGAGGGAAGTTCATTTCAGTCTGGGATGACGATATCGACCTAGCCTATCTGAACCCAGCTCTCCTAGACAGTACTGACGCGGGTCAGGTCTCTTTGAATTATGGAAGTCTTTTTGCGGGTTCTGCCAATGCCTTCGCTAGTTACGGTGTTCACAAGCCAGGGCTGGCCACCTTTGCGGCCACACTGCAGTATTTAGGCTATGGAGACTTCAGCCAACGGGATGAGTTCAATACGGACCTGGGGACCTTCAATGCATCTGAATTCGTTCTCACCTTCGGGGCAGGACGACAGATCGATAGCCTGTTCAGAGTAGGAGCCAATGTGAAGTTCATCCAATCGCAGCTAGAGACCTATACCTCGTCCGCAGCAGCCATTGACTTGGCAGGCACCTATAGAAGCAAGAATAAGGATTTCATGATGGCCTTGGTTTTCAGGAACATGGGCTATGCCTTGACCACCTACACGGAAGGACAGAGAGAAAAGCTTCCTTTCGCCATCGACCTTGGACTGACCAAACGTCTCAGCAAGTCACCTCTTAGACTGACCATGACCTTTGCCGACCTTCAGAAATGGGATCTGAGCTACATCGACCCGGCAGAAATCGGTCGGATAGATCCTTTGACGGGAGAGGAGATCCCTCTAGAAGAGGCTGATGTGGCCGAAAAGATCCTTCTTCATATCCATGGGGGTATGGAGTTCCTCTTGGGAGAGAATTTCCATCTGAGATTGGGGTATGATTTCAGACGAAGGAATGAATTGAGGATCAATGACAGCCCAGGCGGATCAGGTCTTTCTTGGGGCTTAGGGCTCAAATTATCCAAGTTCAGATTGAGCTATGGTCGCGTCATTTATAACCAAGCAGGTGTGACTAACCATCTCGGTCTGGCCTTGAGGTTGAGCGACTTCAGGAAAGCAAACGGATAGGGAATCAGGCTCATGAGCTTTACTTAAGTTTGTCCCTTCAATATAATAAAGACTTCAAGTTATGTCCAGCGAGAGAAAGGTCCACAAATGCATTATCGTAGGTTCAGGACCTGCAGGGTACACGGCTGCCATATATGCAGCCAGGGCGGATATGCAACCGATCATGTATACTGGAATGGAGCCTGGAGGCCAGCTCATGCAGACCACAGAGGTCGACAATTTCCCGGGTTATCCCAATGGCGTGGGGGGTCCCGCTATGATGGAAGAGTTCAAAGCCCAAGCTGAGCGTTTTGATACCGAGGTCAGGATAGGCTATATCACCGAGGTGGATTTCACTGGGCCTATCCATCGGCTCCAAGTGGATGGGAAAGATTGGGTCGAAGCCCATACGGTCATTATTTCCACAGGAGCGAGCGCGAAGT
>JAQCAN010000237.1 GCA_027621335.1 Bacteroidota bacterium | reverse complement strand
GCCCAGGCGGATACGTTCAATACTGTGGGTTCAACACCTTTCGCCTATCAATTCTTCTTCAATAATCCCTTGATCTACCCCAGCTACAATGCGAATTATGCAAAGAAGGACATCGATGTGGATTTCGGCATCGTTACTCTGGAGAACACCTATGTTTTCTATAAGAACAATGGCCAAGGACTTCGAAATGTTGGATATGGGGCTGAAGTGAACGGGATTCCTACCCCGGTTCAGAATGACCCTATCGATTACATCTACGAGTTCCCATTGGAATACGAGGACAGCTTCGAGTCTTCATCGGCCAGTGAGGTCGATATCCCTTTTGTAGGATATTTCCAGCGCACTTTGCAACGCAGCACAGAGGTGGAAGGTCATGGTACCCTTGTCCTTCCTAGCGGTGAGTTCGAGGTGCTGAAGGTCAAAGTCATCTTGAATGCCTCTGATAGCCTTTATATCGTGGATTTCGGAACGGGCTTCAGGATCGATCAGCCTGAGGAGACCATTTACCAATGGATCGCTGAGGAGCATGTGCAGCCCGTATTGCAGATCAGTCAGCAGCTGGGATTCGGGTATACTATTCAGTATTATGAGGAGTTATCTACAGGCCTTGAAGAGACCGTAACGCGGTCACTGAAGATCTTTCCCAATCCTACATCTGATCGACTATATTTTAATCCAAATCATGAGGAGGCTGTTTCTTATGACCTTTATGACCTGCAAAATGTGCTTGTTACATCAGGGAGGCTCCCGCAGAATAGCGAGATAGTGGAAGTCGATCTAAAAGGCCTTTCGGCCGGAGTATACTTGCTCTTGCTCAATGACAAGGATGGTCAAGTGATATTAGCCGAGAAAGTACTCAAGAACTGATCAATGTAAATCTTTCTCCATCCTGTCCAACTTCTTATCCATCCTCCAGAGATAGATGAAGATGAACACTAGGATGATACCTAGAACGGTTATGGCCACCCATATCTTACCTGAGCTGTACATGTATTCTTCCATAGTGTTGGAGGATTGGGCCGCGAGCTGTCTCATGCTCAATAGAAGAACCATAAATAGGGTCAATAGCTTTTTCATCGGTCCAGGTGCTTTCGTTCAAGTTGGAGCATACGGTATCTCAGACTGAAGATCCAGAATGACATAACAATCCAACCCGCTGTAGCAGTTCGGAATACGATCTTCAACTTTCCTTCGATGTCATAGTCCCTGAAGCTCGGATTGTCGGTAGTGTCAGGATGCAGGGAGAAGTCCGCCATCCCAGGGATGACTTTCACAAAGATGTAGAACATCACAAAGGCGAAGATGGCATAGACAGCTGACAGACGTGCCCTCTTCTCAGGGTCTGAGACGGATCGTCTCAATAGGAAATAGGCCAAGTAGATGAGCGTGGAAAGAGCTGCCCCATTCAGTTGAGGATCATTGGTCCAGAAGGCGCCCCAGGTGAACCTTGCCCAGAAGGCGCCCGTGGCAAGTCCACAGGCGGCAAACAGCAAACTGGCTTGGATGGCGGCCATTGTCATATCATCGAATCGGGCATCCGCCTTGATCAAGAACAAGATGGCGGTCACGAAGGACAACAAGGTCAAGAAGATCATGGAGAACCACATGGGAACATGGAAATTCAGATTCCTGATGCTCTCATAGAGTATCGTCCTGAAGGGAATGCTAAAATAATCGTGCTCACTTATTGTAATCGGTGTATAGCATTTCGCGGGTGGAACAATAGCCGCACCGGCTTCTCCTTTGAGGAAAAGGCCATCTATGCTGACCAGCGTCCCATCCACCGTGTTGTTCAAAAGCACTGAGTACAGATTAGCTGGCAAAGGTTGTGGCTTCTTCATCCTGACACTGAGGGGGCTGTCATCCTGAATCTGCAGATCTGAACTGCAGTACACAAAATCCCCGCTTTGGATCCACACTTGAAGGTCCTCACCCTGGGTGAAGTGGCTATTATATCCAGTGATGCTGAAGGACAGGTTATCGCCTTGGTTGACCACATCATCAATCGCAAGTATCCCTGGAGAGAGGGGTGTGCTCAGAGCTATAAAAAGAGCTCCGGCAAGGATGAACATGCCTAGGAACTTCCACCAAGATTGTCGGATGAGATTCTCCAATGTGATGTCTATCAGTAACTTAAGTCGTTAATTCTCTTTTATTAATCCCGCCAAATGTAGGGAAAGAGCAAGTAGCCAAGACTCGCACTCAACAGGATAAGGACAAGGATGGCATAGGCAAAGCGGTCTACAGCCAGCCAAGTCATTCCATTCACCACACCCTCTGAATATCCAATGGCCGAAATCAGTAACGGGATGATGATGGGCATACCTAGAATAGCTACCATTCCCGATCCCCCTTTGGCCTTCCAGGCCAAAGCGCTCGTCAGCCCTAAACTTGTGCTAAGCCCTAGAGCTCCTCCCACCAGCCCCAGCAGATAAAGCCCCATGTTCAATCCTATGGCATTCGGAAAGGGAATGAAGAAGCTGAAAATGAAAAAGGAGAGGAGGGTCATCACCACCATGAAGAGGGAATGGTAGATCATTTTGGCGGCAATCACCTGTTGAGGCGAGGCTACCATGAAAAGGTAAAGCTCGCGGTCTCCACGTTCTTGGTCGTAGCTCCGGGATACCACGTTGAATGCGGCAAAGAGCAGGATGATCCAGAGCAGGGTATTCCAGATCTCCGCATCCTTGATGCTCTGGAAGCTCTGGTATACCAAATAGTTGGTGGAAATAATGTACAGCAGCACACTGAGCCAAACTTGACGGTCCTTATAGTCGATAAGGAACTCCTTCTTTATGAGCGATTGGATAGGGCCCAAAATCCGGTCAAGTCCCCATTCTATCGATGACGGCATTGCTCACCCCTGTGAAAGAGAAGCCTCCATCATGGAAGAGGTTCTGCATGGTCACATATCGGGTGAGGTCGCTGAAGAGAGTCACACAATAATCGGCACAGGCCTCAGCGTCTGCATTACCTAATGGACTCATGGCCTCAGCATAGGCCATGAACTGGTCGAAGCCCTTAACCCCACTTCCAGCAGTGGTCATGGTAGGAGACTGGGAGATGGTATTCACCCTGACCTTGTTCTTAACGCCATAATGGTAACCGAAGCTCCTTGCGATGGACTCTAGGAGCGACTTGGCATCGGCCATGTCATTGTAATCAGGGAAGACGCGCTGTGCTGCTATGTAGGTCAATCCGACCACAGATCCCCATTCGTTGATGGCATCCTGCTCGTAAGCGGCCTGAAGCACTCTGTGCAACGAGAGTCCGGAGACATCCAAGGTCTTCAAGAAGAACTCATGATTGGAGTCTGTGTAGTGTTTGCCCTTCCTGACATTCGGAGACATGCCGATGGAGTGAAGCACGAAGTCCACCTTTCCTCCGAAATGTTCCATACTCTGCTCGAATAAGGCCTTCAAATCCTCATCTCTGGTGGCATCGGCAGCAATGACAGGAGCGCCTACCTTCTCAGCTAGCTTGTCGATCTCTCCCATGCGCATGGCGATGGGGGCATTGGTCAGAACGATCTCAGCGCCTTGTTCCTTAGCTTTCTCTGCTACTTTCCAAGCGATGGACATGTCATTCAGCGCTCCGAAGATGATTCCCTTTTTTCCTTTCAATAAGTTCTCGGCCATGGTCTTATAGGTT
>JAQCAN010000236.1 GCA_027621335.1 Bacteroidota bacterium | reverse complement strand
CAATTCCAGATGTGGGTTTCATGAAATCGCCATATCCCAAGAAATTTCATCCGCTTTCTTGCTGGTCAATTGCAATTTAAGAACCACGTAAGCCCTTATCTTCACCCCCATGATCATAATCACAGGTGCCGCAGGATTCATAGGCAGTTGCTTGGTCTCCAAGCTAAATATGGAAGGGTTCAATGACCTCATACTCGTGGATGACTTCCAGCGGGCCAAGGACTTGGGCAAAATGCCCAACTTGGAGGGGAAGCGATACAGCCATTTGATAGAGCGGGAAGAGTTCATTCCATGGTTGGATAAGAATCAGGAACTGGTGCAGTTCATCTATCATCTTGGTGCGAGAACCGACACGACTGAATTCGATAAAGGGATATTCGACCATCTTAACTTAGAGTACAGTAAGGCCGTCTGGGGAGCCTGCGTGAAACACGCTCTGCCTTTGGTCTATGCGTCCTCAGGAGCGACCTATGGATTGGGAGAGAGCGGTTATTCAGATGACCATGGCAATGTTGAGGGCTTGAGGCCCCTGAACCCCTATGGAGAGAGCAAGAATGACTTTGACAAATGGGCTTTGGCCCAAGAGAAGAAACCCTTCTTCTGGGCTGGGTTGAAGTTCTTCAATGTCTATGGCCCAAATGAATACCACAAAGACCGAATGGCCTCCGTGGTCCTCCACGCGTTCAGGCAGATTCAAGCCAATGGCAGCATGAAACTCTTCCGTTCACACAATACGGACTACAAAGACGGCATGCAACTGCGGGATTTCATCTACGTGAAAGATGTGGTCGATGTTTGCTACTTCCTGCTCCATCATCGCCAGGAGAGCGGCATCTACAATCTGGGAACCGGTCACGCAGAGCCCTTTTTAGAGCTCGCACAGGCCACCTTCAGGTCGATGCAACTGGAGCCCGACATCACCTTTATCGATACCCCTGAGGACATCCGTGAGACCTATCAATATTATACCCAAGCTGAGATGGGCAAGTTGCGTTCGATTGGCTATAAGAAACCCTTCGTGCCGTTGAATGAAGGCGTCACCGACTATGTCCAAAACTATCTCTTGAATGATGCTTATTATTGATCTACAGAGGAAGAGTGCACCATGACGAACAATGACATCATAAAGAAACTGCGGGTTGCCTTGGAATTGCGCAATAGCGACATAGTGCATATTCTGAGTTTGGTGGATTTCAAGGCTACCGAGACTGAATTATCTGCCTTCTTCAGAGCCGAGGACCATCCCAAGTACCGTCCCTTAGGGGATCAGATCCTCAGGAATTTCCTCAATGGTCTCATCATCCATAAGCGAGGTCCCATGGACCCAAAGGACAAGAACCAAGGGAAGGATCACGGCAGTAAACCAGGCGTTCTCAAGGCAAGAGAAACGACAGACTCCGCTCCTAAGCCCAGCTCTAAGCCCCAGATGAAGGGTCCAAAGACTTCCTACACCATTCAGAAAGGAGGCCCAAAAGGCCCTAAGCGGCCTCGAATCACCAAGGATAAACCTTGACATTTAGGCCGCCTGAACCCATGCAGATTCCTAATTCCGATATCGAACTCTCCATCGTAATCCTATGCTATCGCTCTGAAGAGTCCATCATTCCTTTTGCCCAGCGCACAAAGGAGTTGGCCTCGCAATTGAGTGATAGATTTGAGATCGTCCTAGTAGGGAATTATTGGGAAGGAAGTGGGGACCGTACCAAAGAAGTGGTGGAACACATCGCCTTAGAGGATAAAGTGTTCAGAGCCATATGCAAGCCCAAGGAAGGCATGATGGGCTGGGACATGCGCAAAGGCTTAGAAGATGCACGTGGACAATATATCTGCGTGATAGATGGTGATGGGCAATTCCCGATAGAAAGTATCGCACAGTGCTACCATAAGATCAAAGAGGGCGGCTTAGGCTTGGTAAAGACCTACCGAGAGCAGCGCAATGATGGCTTTTATCGCAGGACCATTTCTGGGGTTTATAATTTCCTTTTCACGATACTCTTCAGTAATCTGAGATCAAAAGACGTGAACAGCAAACCCAAGATCATGACGAGAGAAGCCTATGAACGATTGGACTTGCGTTCTGACGACTGGTTCATCGATGCGGAGATCATGATCCAAGTCGGACGTCATCGAATTCCCTTCTATGAATTCCCTGTGGTCTTCAAAGAATTGGAAGGACGCCAGAGTTTTGTCAGGGTAGGGGCCATCTTCGAGTTCATGAAGAACCTTATCTCTTATCGTCTTCGGGAGTATCGCAAGCAGTCCCCGCGATGAGTCAAAAAATCTTCATCACAGGAGTCACAGCCTCACTGATGAAAGGGCTTCTGTTCCGATTGAGGGAAGAAGGCCACCAGATTATAGGCTTGAGCAGACAGGACACACTCCTTTCCGGAATAACGGTCATCAAAGGGGACCTGCAAGACCCTTCAGCCTGGCAGCAGGAAGTCCTAACTTGTGATATGATCATCCATGGAGCAGCTGTGACCCATAGCCACAAAGAGTCTGACTATTTCAAGGTGAACCTAGAGGCTACAAAGACCCTGCTGAGTCTCTGCAGACCCGAACAGGGATTCGTGTTCTTGAGTTCCCGCACTGCCGGGCCTGACTCAGGGGCCTATGGCCGAAGCAAATGGGAAGCGGAGAATCACATCCGTTCGCATCATGAACGTCATCTCATCCTCAGCCCATCAGAAGTCTTCGGAGTAGCCAAAGGAGAAGGAATAGAAAAGCTCATCACCAATGCCATGACCAAGAGTTTCCTGGCCTATCCCAGAGGAGTCCGCTACCCCATGAGACCCATTCACGTGGATGACCTTTGTGAAGTGATGCATCGCTTAATAACCAACGAAACTTGGCCTGAAGGACCTGTTATCATTAATGGGCCAGAGTCAATGGGATTCCTTAGGTTCTTTGAACTCATTTCTGAAGCTTCTGGTCATCGCCCATTGCTGATTCCTATTCCAGAGAGTCTTATGAGAACATTGAGTTCGGTTGCGAAGTGGGTGCCAGGTGCCCTACCGTTCACTTCCGACCAGGTCACACGCCTCTATGCCCCTAAAAAGGAAGACGAGATGGCCAGTGGGCTGACAAGACTTTCAGATTACGTCAAGAGTATATCCCATTCAGGCTGATTTAAGCTCAACGCTGTTCCTCCTCGAACTCTGCAGCCTGTTTGGCGCGCTGCATTGGGTTATCTCCTCCTCCGCCCCATCGGTCTTGATTCTCTTTGAACAACTGGAAGCGTGAAGGATGACTGACTGTTGGCCAGGTGTTGTTATCCATATCTACATCAGCCGTTTCCTGATAAGGGTCCAGATTTATGGCCACGGCCGCATTTTTCACTCGGAACACTTTGGTGACCTCCTTGCTGTCCTTAGCCCATATTTCAGCCGGTATACGCTGAATATCCGAACTTCCATCAGCAAACTTGAATTCAACGATCAAGGGCATGACCAAGCCCCCCTTGTTGCTGAACGTGATCTCATAGAACTGGTCGGTGATAGCCAACATCTTTCGTTCCTTATCGTTCAGACGGGACAGCATGTCCTTATAATCCTGGCGATCCAAGGACGTCACTTCGAAGCGATCATCGGTTGTATAGAAATCATTCAACGACTCATCCTTTTCTATTCGAGTCTGTGGCACATCCGTTTTGTTCCTTATATAATTGAGCATGTCGCTGTTATCCCTTTTCTCCGTCTGCTC
>JAQCAN010000235.1 GCA_027621335.1 Bacteroidota bacterium | reverse complement strand
CAGCATCCCTCACTCGGTCATGCCCTATCATCAAACCGGCCATCACCATGGCCAAAGGAGCCGATACGTGGAGCTTCTGAGCGACCACGGTACCCATCATGACCGCAGCAAGGGTTATGATGACTTCGGTACTGAAATCATCGATGGACTTCAACAGGCGGTAGGTGAGCCAACCTAGGATGAGCCCCAGCAGCACCCCTCCTATGACTTCTTTCCCGAAGAGCTCTAGAATGGCCATTGGCTCAATGGCCGCATCGCCTGCGGAGGCAATCTGAAAGAGCGTCAAAAACAGTACGACTCCTACCCCATCATTAAAGAGCGACTCACCTACGATCTTGATCTCCAGTTTCTTCGGGGCATTGGCTTTTTTCAAAATACCCAACACGGCAATGGGATCCGTGGGAGAGATGACCGCTCCGAAGAGCAGGCAATAGATGTAAGGCGTGGACATGCCCAGAAGCTGAAGGATATAATACATCCCCGTGCCTATGAGGAAGGTGGAGGTCGCCACCCCCAGCGTGGCAAAGGCGATGATGGGCCAACGGTGGGTCTTCAAGTCTTGGAAATGCGTGTGCAAAGCCCCTGCAAAGAGCAGGAAGCTCAGCATGTAGTCCATCAGCACGGTCTTGAAGTCGATCTGCTGAATGAGCTCGGCCTCGGCCTTCAGCAGGGTATCATCCACCATACTCAGAGCCAATACCACCAGCGTATAGAGCATGGTGATAAGCATCAAGCCTATGGTGGACGGCAGCTTGAGGAAGCGCGCATTAAGGTACCCGAAGATGGCGGCCAAGAAGACCAGACCTGAAATAATTGCGTAGTAGCTCATCAGGCCAAAAATACAGCAATGGACACCTCATCCTGTCCATCCCATCAGAGTCGATGACCGAATGTTATGTTTGATATGGAAAAAGGTCTCCTATACATGGAATGCGTCTGGATGGAATCAAATCAATCGCTGTAACTTTCTTACCGGCAAGATCGTCCCTTTCCAAACCTCTTTTATGAAAGCCATCATCTGCTCGCGTTATGGTGCTCCTGAAAACCTACAGCTCAAGGAGGTGGACCGCCCGGTTCCCACAGAGAATGAGGTGTTGGTGAAGGTACATTCCACGGCCATCAATGATTACGACTGGAGCCTGGTGAGGGGAAAGCCCTTCCTCTATCGCTTGATGTTCGGTTTTTTCAAGCCCAAGCGCCCCATTCCGGGCATGGAGCTGTCAGGGACTATTGAGGTACTTGGCTCTGAGGTCAAGACTCTCAACATCGGGGATAAGGTCTTTGGCGATCTCTCAGACTATGGATTCGGCAGTTTTGCAGAGTACGTCTGCGTCCATGAGAACGCCCTGACCAAGAAACCTGCTACCATGAGTTTCGAAGATGCAGTCGCCCTCCCCCATGCCTCTCTCCTCGCCCTGCAAGGTCTGAGGGACATCGGTCGCATAAAGCAGGGAGAACGCGTATTGATCAATGGAGCTGGTGGCGGGGTGGGCACTTTGGCCCTGCAATTGGCCAAGCTACATGGCTGTGAGGTCACGGGAGTGGACACTGGAGAGAAGCTCAAGGTGATGGCATCATTGGGATTTGACCATATCATCGATTACAAGGTCACCGATTTCACAAAGACAGGTGAAAGCTATGATTTGGTCTTGGATTGTAAGACCACTCGATCGGCATCGGCCTATATGCGAGCGCTCAGTCCAGAAGGGCGATATATCACTGTGGGAGGCCAGTTGACCTCGCTCATCTCTTTACTGTTCATTGGTAAGCTACTGACCCTATTCTCGAAAAAAGAACTGAAGATCCTCGCCTTGAAACCGAATCAAGGCTTGGACACCATCATCGACCTCTATCTCCAAGGGAAGATCAAGCCAAGCATCGATGGGCCCTATCCCTTGGAAGAGACCCCCAGACTGATCCGTTATTTCGGGGAAGGCAAGCACCATGGAAAGGTGGTCATCTCAGTTGGACTTCAAGGCTGAGCCCAAGCCAAGGATTCCATCAGCTGAGTGCTATTCCTTCTCCGTCCATCAACATCTTGGTCGGGATAAAAGGCCGACCCCTGTGGCGGAGATTCCCATTTTTAGTAACTTTCAGAACTATCGGTGATGCAATCATCCCTTAAAAGCTGCACGATGGCGACCAGGAAGTATGAGGCTAAGAAGTTCGACCGCGATCAGATCGATGAGACTCGCGACAGCCTGACCATTGAGGAAGCCCTCCAGATCATCATCAACGATGAACCCTTCACCGTCACCATGAGAACCCCCGGTGACGATGCCATGCTCGTCAGAGGGCTGCTCCACTCAGAGGGCATCCTCACCAGCCCAGAGTACAGCCCTGAAATCTCATTCAGTCAAGATGAGCAAAGCATTCTCACTGAAGCCCGACTGACCATCCCGTCAGAACTGCTCGGTCATGCATACACCAATAGCCGCAGCCTCCTGTCCGTCTCCTCCTGCGGCATCTGCGGAAAAACGGAATTGGAAGACCGCTCCTCTTTGGGCGAGAAACTTGGAGACCATCACCAAGTCGATATCCAGATGATCCATGGCCTCTTCGATACGATGCACACCATGCAGTCCAACTTCCATGAATCCGGAGGCACCCACGCAGCGGTGGCTTTCACCTTAAAAGGACACCTGCTCTCCGTGAAGGAAGATATCGGCAGACACAATGCTGTGGACAAAGTCATCGGTGATCTCATCCTCAGTTCACGGCTGCGGCAGGCGGCCGTTCTAACGGTTAGCGGCAGGATCTCCTATGAGATCATCATTAAATGTTTCAAGGCCGGGATACCCTTCTTGGCTGCGGTCTCTGCCCCATCCTCGCTAGCCGTGGATTATGCCAAGGAATTAGGCATCACCTTGTTCGCCTTTTGCCGGGATCAACGGGCTACCTGCTACTCGAATGCCCATAGGGTCAGCCCATTGTCCGAACTTTCAAAAGCCAGTTAAGCCATACTATGTCAAAGAATCTCAGCGAGCTATCAGGTAAAAAAGGATTGAAGGAGAACCTCTTCAACAAATTGGGTGAACTCGCCTTGGAGACTGGCACGCCCAACAAAGAGGATCTGGAGCAACTGGCGAAGGATTTCCTTATGGGTAAAGGGTCGAGCACCTATGGGACAGCCAGTTTCTACGACTTCTTGAAGCCTGAGAACAAGGGAAAGACGGTCTATGTCTGCAATGGCACAGCCTGCCTGTGTGCCGGAACGCAGGACCTCCTTTCTCAGAAACTGAGGAAGCACTTCGCTGAGGAGGAGATCGGACACATGACCTGCTTGGGCCGTTGTCATGAGAACAGCGCATTCCATTATGGAGGCAAGAATTACTCTGGATCGGCCATCAACGATCTGGAAGTCATCAAGGGCAATGCCGGTACACAGAATAGAGACAGCTATAACGTCCAAGCCATTGGCCCGCAGATATTGACCCGTCCGTTCACCGATCTCGAGACCTACTACGCGCCTTTCTTGTCAGCCCTCAAAAGGGGTTCAGAGGCCGTTCTGGAAGAGATCAAAGTGTCTGGTATCCGTGGCCGAGGTGGGGCCGGTTTTCCCATGGGGATGAAGTTGGAATTCTGCAGGAATGAAGTCGCAGACACGAAGTTCATCATCTGCAATGCCGATGAAGGAGACCCGGGGGCCTATTCGGATCGGTACCTCTTGGAACAACGGCCCCATTCTGTCCTCTTCGGAATGATGATCTCAGGCTTCGTGACCCATGCCAACCATGGCGTGG
>JAQCAN010000234.1 GCA_027621335.1 Bacteroidota bacterium | reverse complement strand
GGTATTGTCATCGCAGACTGCATCGACAGCGGCTAAAGTGGTCGTGCAGACCACACATGAGGAGACTACAGGCGTGCCTACTGTCGGACAAGCGTCAGAGACCAAGCCGAAATTGTCCAAGATCCAATCGCTATATCCATCCACACCGTCATCATTATATTGAATACCAATGAATACTCCGGTGCTACCTACAGCCCCTATGAGGTCCACATTCTGCGGCCCTCCGTCAGTGATAATTGCTGCTGAAGCCCAAGTAGCATTTGACGGGCAGGGATCAGAGGCATAGTCAGTTGAATATTGAATATTCAAATCAGTTACCCCAAAACCTTCAGTGGCATCAAACGTCAGATTCAGTGCGGTCGCAGCAGAGGCATCCAATGGGCCATAAATCAACCAAGTATCCACCAGGTCAGTACATCCGCCTCCACAGAATCCATTGGCAGTGAAGCCAGATCCATCTACGGTCCATTCTCCATTATTGCCATCATTTGCAGCAGGGTTATTATCTGTAGTCACCACTTCCCAAACAGGAGCTGTTGGACAAGGCTGTGGTCCATCGTTATCTGCTATGGTAAGTGTGTGGAAACCATTGGCGTCAATGGCTATGCCAGAGTTAGAATTGTCCAAGAAGAACTCGGCTGTCTCATCACCCTCTACATCAATATCATCCACTAGAGTAACTGTCAAACAGATGGGGGCGCTCTCACCTATGGCCCATGTCAAAGTGACTGCATAATCATAGAAGAATTCGATGGCACCAGTACTCGGCCCAAAAGTCAAGTCGGTAGTGAAGTCATCAACAATAGTAGCCGAACTGAAAAGATCATCAAATATCAAGTCCACTGAAGAAGGCGCTCCTGGGTCAGGATTAGCGATCTCCACACATATATCTATGGATGTGTCGCCTTCTCCAACAGTCGATGAAGTCTCTTCGAACTGAACTGAAGCGGGAATTGGCGTACAGTCAGGTGCTGAAGAAGCGGCCTGGACGTTACATCCTGCTCCATCAGATACGGTCACTGTGACTGCTTGTCCTTCGGCTACTCCTGTCACTGTTATAGTTCCGTCAACCGAAATAGTTGTCGGACTAGGGGTACCGAAATCTGAAGTGACGTTCAAAGGTCCTGTTTCAGAGCCGATCAAGAAGTCGAATGTAGACGTGTAGTTATCTACCCCACCAGTGACTGCGTCACAAGAGGCCGAGTTGAAGGCGATGGAGGCTGTGCAAGTTGGAGGAGCACAAGCAGGAGCAACACCGAAACCAGTTAGATCCGTTCCTACGCCAACTGTTTCAAATCGTTCACTTGGGTCAGTCCAACCATTCGTGTCACCACTCCCAACTGCGGAGCAGAGAATCTGAATATTCTGATTCGCGGAACTAACATCACTTCCACTCCAAGACGAACCAGGGTCTGCACCTTCACCGAAGATATCTTGCGTTACCCCGCCAAGTTTTATTTCAAGACCATCATCTCCATTAAAGGCAAATCCAACAGTTTGAAATGTAGAGGTGTTCCCTATTCCCGTTAAGAATGTTCCTATGTCACTTGTTCCAAGCACTATGACCTCTCCAGGAGCTAGAGTTCCAGATGATACAGTAGCTGTTCCAATCACCGTAAAAGTGGTAGAGGAATTGGTCGCTTGTCCAACAGTGAGGTTAGTTGCAGAAAAATCTATTGTAGTAGCACCTGCATTGTACAACTCAATTCCTTTAGGTGTTGTTCCTGAATTGGTTTCAACGTATTGGCTGATTATCAATTGTGAAAAGGAAGCAGTAGTCATGAACATGACTAGAGCAAGCGTAAGTAATTTTCTCATCGAGAGTTAGTTTTTGGGGTTCATATGCGATACAAAGATGCTCATCTAGGAATCATCTTAGTTCATCGAAGTGCGAATATCGTGTTAAGCTTAGGTTAAAAGCACTAGAGTTATTCACTCATTATGCACTAATCACATTATTATGTTAATAGTGCAAAGCTAGGCCCTAGGCCCTTAGAGCGCAAGTACAGGACGTGTCAGATATCAGAGCATCTCAGCCACGATGCGCTCGATGCTGTAGCCCTCAGCCTCAGCCTTATAGTTGCGCACCAAGCGGTGACGGAGCACTGAGGTGGCCACCGCCTGCACATCACTGATGTCAGGAGAATATTTACCATGCATGGCGGCATGGGTCTTGGCGCCCAAAATGAGGTATTGGCTGGCCCGCGGTCCTGCACCCCAGGTGATGTACTTCTCCACCACTTCCATGGAGCGCTTGGTTCCAGGACGCGTCTTGGCCACCAATCCCACGGCATATTCCACTACATTGTCCGTGACAGGGATCTTCCTGAGAAGGTCCTGGAAGAACAGGATCTCCTTATGGTCCAAAATGGGTTCCACCTTGCCAGACATCTCACCGGTCGTGCGTTTCACCACTTGCACCTCTTCCTCATAGCTCGGGTAGTCCACCCAGATGTTGTACATGAAACGATCCAGTTGGGCCTCAGGCAATGGGTAGGTTCCCTCCTGTTCTATCGGATTCTGTGTGGCCAGCACGAAGAACGGTTCATCCAACTTGTACCTGTGTCCAGCGGCTGTGACCGCTTTCTCCTGCATGGCCTCCAGCAAAGCAGACTGGGTCTTAGGTGGGGTACGGTTGATCTCATCGGCCAAGATGATGTTGGCAAAGATGGGTCCTTTGATGAACCTGAATTCACGGTTCTCCCCCAAGACCTCACTCCCCACGATATCGGATGGCATAAGGTCTGGAGTGAACTGTATGCGCTTGAAACTGAGTCCTAGGGCGTCAGAGATGGTGTTGATGAGCAGGGTCTTCGCCAATCCAGGAACACCTACCAAGAGAGCATGGCCCTTGCTGAAAATGGCATTCACGAGCAATTCAACGACATCATCCTGCCCAATGATGACCTTGGCCACCTCAGTGCGAAGTTGGTGTTGTTTCTGGACGAAAAGGTCTATGGACTTGGCCTCACTCATACGATACGCTCTTATTCTAGGGGGTCTTTAATCTCTTCCTCTGGTCGGTGACGAATTTATCGCTTTATCTGACCGCAGTCCAAGCGTTGTCGAAAACACAGTCACTGAGCTCTCCATCCAATCTCACATAGGTGATGGCTATATACTTCGTCAACCATTTTTCAGTAGCTTGCCCTTGCAGGTTGCTCCGTGCCATCTCCTGGAGCATCTGGTAGTCATCTTGTAAGTTCGCTCTATGGGGTTCAGAACGGTAACGGAGCTTGACCAATCGGTAGGCCTGATCACCTGTAGGGCTTCTCATGATAATGGGAGTGGAGATCTCGCCCACATCCATCTTATCGATCACCAAGAACAATTGCGGGTCCAATTGGTCCACTGGGAATCGGATGCTTCCTGTGTTCGGGTTGATGATAAGACCATTATTATTCCTAGTGGATTCCTCATCGGAGTATTCCGCAGCAGCCTGCTGGAAGCTGAGTGAATCCGTGGCGATCAGCTCTGCTATCTCCTCCAGTCTCTCCTTCGCAGTTTGAAGATCCGAGGCCTTCAACTTGGGTTTGAGGAGGATATGACGGGCATTGTAAAGGTCTCCCTTACGCTCTATCATCTGCATGATGTGATAGCCGAAGTCGCTCTTGAAGACCTTGGACACTTCGCCCTCTTTCAGGTTGTAGGCCACTTGCTCGAATTCTGTGACCATGCGTCCACGTCCCACCAGACCTAGTTCTCCTCCTTTCACAGCCGATCCTGGGTCTTCAGAATACAAGA
>JAQCAN010000233.1 GCA_027621335.1 Bacteroidota bacterium | reverse complement strand
AAAGCCAATAGGATTCTCCTCCTCGAACCCTCTGTGCTGCGGGCTTATCCGGTTTCCCAGAAACGAATCGATTTCGCTTTAGCTATGGCCAAGAATATCGAAGGTCTGCAAGTGATGGTGGCTGAATTCAGTGAACTTCAGGAAATGCTCAAAGGGCCTGAGGTCTATTTCAAGGAGCATCCATTGAATCATTTATTCATCGGAATGGAAGAGCCAAGGGATCAGATGTTCCCAGTGAATGGCTATTTCAACTCGTTCTTTGCCTTCTGGAAGAAATGCCAGAAACACCTTTCTTCTATTAGTCAAGCATGAAGAAGAGCCACCTCCCTCAGAAGACCTGCATCGTATGCCAGCTACCTTTCGCATGGAGAAAGAAGTGGGAAAAGAACTGGGAAGACGTGAAGTACTGCAGCGAACGATGTAAACGGAATAAAGTCCAAACCCTATGAGTCAAGTGCTTCTCATCTTTCCTCATCAGCTCTTCAAGGCACATCCTCTATTAAATCAAGAAGGGCCTTTCTACCTTATCGAGGAGCATCTGTTCTTCAAACAGTATGCCTTCCATAAACAGAAACTCCAGTTCCACCGCGCTAGCATGAAGGCCTATGAGCAGTATCTCATAAATCAAGGGAAGGATGTGCGCTACATCCCATCGTCAGATGAGCGCTCTGATATCCGGCATCTCATCCCATCACTTTCAAGCGAAGGATTCAGTAGAATAGCCTATGTGGATCCGACTGATTATCTCTTGGAAAGGCGCTTGAAGCGGTCCACTGTCACCTCAGGAATACGTTCTTTTTGCCACGATTCCCCTCTATTCCTGAACAAAAAATCAGAACTATCCAGGTTCTTCAGAGCAGATAAGAAGAAGTTCTTCCAGACGGAGTTCTACATTCAACAACGTAAATCCAGAGGTATCCTTTTGGATGGTTCAGGTGGAGCTTTGGGCGGCAAGTGGAGCTTTGATTCTGAGAACCGTCAGCGATATCCTAAAGGCGCTACTCCTCCTGACCTCCATTTTCCTATAGTCGATGAGCGACAGAGAGAGGCCACCAAGTATGTCCAAGAACATTTCGAAGAACATCCAGGTCTCTTGGAGCAGATCAATCTCTACCCTACTGATTTCCAACAGGCTGAAGCATGGTTAGAGGATTTTTTGATCCACAGATTCAATGATTTCGGGGCCTATGAGGATGCGATTGTGGCAGATGAAGTCTACCTGAACCATAGCATTCTCTCACCCTTGATGAATGTCGGGCTCTTGACGCCACAGCAGGTGATAGACCGAGCCATCGACCATGCCCAGAAGTATGATGTCCCATTGAACTCCTTGGAAGGCTTTGTGAGACAAATCATTGGCTGGCGCGAGTTCATCCGTGGGATGTATGAATGCAAAGGTGTGGAAGCGCGAACAAAGAACTATTGGGGCTTTGATCGTGAGATTCCTAAGTCCTTCTACGATGGCACGACAGGTATCCTGCCGGTGGATATAGTCATCAAGAAGGTTATAAGGACAGGGTATTGCCACCATATCGAGCGCCTTATGGTGCTAGGCAACTTCATGTTGCTATGCGAGTTCGACCCTGACGAGGTCTACCGATGGTTCATGGAATACTTCATTGATGCTTATGACTGGGTGATGGTTCCGAATGTCTACGGGATGAGTCAATTCGCTGATGGAGGTCTCTTGGCCACCAAGCCATATATCAGTGGAAGCAATTACCTCCGAAAGATGGCCGACTTCCCCAAGGGCGATTGGCAAGATACATGGGACGCCCTCTTCTGGCGCTTTATGCACGTCCATAGGGATTTCTTTACCGGCAACCCAAGGTTGGGTATGCTGGTGGGTAGCTTCGACCGGATGCCTGAGGAGAAAAGGAACCAGCACTTGAAGCGCGCTGAAGCGTATCTGAATACGCTGCAATAAAAAAGCCGCTCTGGCATTCAGAGCGGCTTCATTCCAAAATCGTTTTCTCTTTATTCCTTCACGAAGGGGAAAGCATTGGCATCTCCGTTCAATGCGATGAGAAGATGGTAATTTCCTTCTGCAAGGTCTTGAACATCAACTAAGACTCTCTGCATACCTGCTTGCACATTTCCTTTGCTCACCTCGCGAATGATACGTCCATTCATGTCCAAGATCATCACCTCCATCATTCCCTCCCCTTCCAATTCAAAGTCAGCTGTGATCTGATCCATAGCTGGATTCGGGTAAAGGTTCAAACTTATGTCCAACAGTTCCATCTCTTCCACGCTGGTGGTCAACACCGGAGTTTCAAGGGGCTGAGACGTATAGATCCTATATTCTCCAGGCTGCAATAGGAACGGGTTGCTCAAGTTCTCCTCAATGATGGCCTCACCACTGAAATAGTCGTACCAGGTACCTGTGAATGGGAAGTTCGGCACGCCTGAGACCTCAGTGATACCGAAATTACCGATCACCACTGCATCCAATCCTGGGTTGTACAGGTTGATCCTTTTGAACTGTCCTCCAAGAGAGTAATTGATGTCCGTGCTATTGAACGTGTTGGGGTAGTCCTCCCTTAGGGCATTCATGGTGCTGTAAACATCATAAAGTCTTCTCCTATTGTTCAATTGAAAATAGTTCCAAAGGATAGGCTTAGGGCAAACACGGCAAGGCACATCGATGGAGACATCATAGCCCAACTCTCCAAATTGCCAGATCATTTTAGGCCCTGGTTGGGAGAGGAAGAAGACAGCCGCCAGCTCATGACGGGCCATAGCTGTCGCATAGTCTCTGGTGTTATAATTCGGATTGAAATTCCCGAACTCCTGAACTTTGAAGGATAGGCGCTCCTCATCATGGCTCTCCATGTAGGTAACCAAGTTGGGGTCAGACCATCCACGTTGTGAATAGATACCCCAATCGAAGTTGGAGTTGGATAACCATCCCATGGCAGCTTCAGCATAGCTATAGGTCATATTCCCCCATACCATCATTCCATAATCGGACAATACTTCCTCTTCTGAATTCGGAGCAAAATGTTCCAAGATGATATAGGACTCAGGATCCACTGACCAGATGGCGTCAGACATACGCTGCAAGTTGGCTACACGTGGCGCATTGTAGACGTCATTGGCATTAGGTGTATTGGTGAAGCCTTTTGTGAAATCGAAACGGAAGCCATCTGCCCTATACTCCTCAATCCAATGCCTATTCACGCGGTCCATGAATCTTTTAGTGGCAGCCGCTTCATGGTTGAAATCCTCACCCCAGCAGTAAGGCTCATGCGGGCACACTTGATTGAACCAAGGATTTTCAGATGATGCACCACCATCAGGATCTGCATACATGTTGACCAAAGGACTTTGTCCGAAGGCATGGTTGAACACGATATCGATAATGACAGCAATTCCTCTTGAGTGGCATTCATCAACGACCGCTTTGAACATTTCAGGGGTTCCATATCGCTTATCCAAAGCCATGTGAAAACTTGGGTTATATCCCCAACTGTCATTGTTCTCAAATTCTCCCGGAGGCATGAACTCAATAGCGTTGATACCAAGTTCCTCTAGGTAATCGAGAGTATCCACTAAGGTCGTGTAGCTCTTGGTGGCCAAGAAATCTCTCATATGGAGCTCATAGATCCTCAAATCTTTGTTGGCAGGTCTGACGTAGTCATTGGACTGCCATTGATACTCTTCTTGTCCTGGGAACATCATGGAACAGAATCCGGTCGTCTTCCCTATTGGGTAAGGATGTGGATCTGGATAGACAAGGGGCGGCGAGCTG
>JAQCAN010000014.1 GCA_027621335.1 Bacteroidota bacterium | reverse complement strand
TGAGGATGTCAAGAATTTCAGGGTTATCTACCATCTGGTCAAAGAGCGCGGCTATACCCTTCAAGGGGCACAGCAGAAGATCAAGGAAAGTAAAGGGAAAACTTTTAATGAAGTTGAGGTGGTGGACCGTCTCAACAAAGTGCGTGATTTCCTCATCTCGCTGAGAGATGGCCTTCCTGAATCTCAGTCCTGATAGATCAAATACTTTGCTCTTATTGTTTTGAATACCTCAAGGTCATCTTGCCAGGAGTTCCTTATCTCATCTTCAGGTATTCCCTCCGTGATCTGATTTCTAAGAACATCCGTTCCGGCCAGTAGGTCAAAGAAGCCATCCTTATTGAAGAAGACCGTCTTATCCTTCAAGAAGGTATAATACTCCAATAGGAATTCCAAGTCCAGCTGTCCACTTTGATGAACCAAATCAGCACGTTCAGGACCTAGGAATTGCCCAAAACATTGCTCGCCCTCGAGCTTGGGCTTGCTTGCACCTTCATTTGGTTCAGGAGTGAAGCCATAAGAACCCAATCCAAAAAGTGGATGTCCTACGATCTCAAAAGGATGATCCGTTCCCCGACCGATGCTAACCACCGTTCCTTCAAAGAGGGCCAAGGATGGATAGAGGTAGATGCTTGCCTGATTCGGGAGATTTGGAGAAGGGGCAGTAGGAAGCATATAGTCCATCACATGGGAATAATTCAAGCAAGGCACAACAGTCAGTTCGACCTCGACACCTCTTTTCAACCAACCTTCACCGTTGATCATTTTCGCATATTCCCCTATACTCATTCCATAGACTACAGGCACTGGGTGAAGGCCAATGAAAGAGGAGGATTTCATCTCCAAGACAGGACCATCGATGTAGTTCCCATTGGGGTTCGGACGGTCCAGAACAATCAACTTTACGCCATTCTCAGCACAGGCCTCCATGACATAATGGAGCGTACTCAGGTAGGTATAGAACCGAACCCCTACATCTTGGATATCGAAGATGACCACATCTACAGCTTCCAGAGATGAGGCTCTCGGCTTCTTAGAACTGCCATGGAGAGAAAAGATATCCAGACCTGTCTTGAAATCCTTCTCATCGGTTACGTGCTCCCCTGCATCCTTGTCCCCCCTGAATCCGTGCTCGGGGGCATAGACATGAGCGATATCCACTCCGAGGGCCATAAGGGTGTCTACCAAGTGTGTCCGATCGACCATTGAAGTCTGGTTGGCCACTATAGCTACCCGTTTGCCCTCTATGAGGGGCAGGTACTCATCCAAGCGCTCGGCTCCGGGCAATATCGGAGCTTGTTCTATCGCTGCCTCTTCGGTTTCCTCCACAACGTTCATTGCCGAATGACTCTGAATAGTCTGACCACAAGAAAGAAGGAGGAAGCTCATACATAGCTTGATTGTACTTTTAGCCCTCATTGAACCAGATTGGGTTTAGAATCATTTATAGCAGATCGCATGCAAAAGGGAGATGGGCCACATACACGGCCCATCGTACGTATTGCAATTCTAGGAATTATCCTCGGGGTGGCCGTCATGATACTCAGCGTGGTCATCGTCCGCGGATTCAGGACCGAGATCCGTGATAAGGTCGTAGGATTCAACGCTCACATCCAAGTGAGCGATCTGAGCAATGCCTTGGGTTCGGATGCCCATCCCATCCTACAGAACGATTCCCTCCTGCAGACGCTCTCATCCACACCAGGCGTGAAAGTAGTCAGACCCTACTTGGATCGCCCAGCCATTCTGGAGAGCAAGGATGGCATAGATGGTATCATCGCCAAAGGACTTATTCCAGGAGACTCCACCTTCTATCTCGCAGGAAAACTGGTCGAAGGGCATATTCCTGACCTTCCAGATAGCGCAGCAGGAAACGGGCTCTTACTTTCCAAATATCTCGCAGACCGGGCTGAGGTCGCCTTGAGTGATAGGGTAAGTCTGTATTTCTTAGGCCAAGGTGAGTCCTTCTCCACGCGCAGGCTGGAGGTCTCAGGAATCTACAGCACGGATCTGGAGGATTTCGACAAGCAATATGTCTATCTGGATATCCGTCACTTGCAGAAGGTCATGGCCCGCGGACTGGAAGTGCAAGTCCTGGTCTCGGACACCTGTAATGCAGATAAGGTCATAGTGGAAGCAAGGGGATTCGGGGGCGGCAGAAAGACGTTTTTCTGGTCCAACGGCATGATGGGAGCAGGTCCGCATAGCGTCTGTCCTGCGGCATTGGAGGATTTGAGCGTGATATTGAAAGATGATATGGGCACTGTCCCTGATACGGCTTTCATCACCTTCTACCCTGGAAAAGTAGGGTCTTGTGGCTGTGGCGGACTCAGCTATGATACACGGACCTCAGGCGGGAGTTATGGAGATTATATCAGCGGCTATGAGCTCACCTTGGATGATTTCAGCACGATGCCCTTGGTCAAGGAACAAGTAGAGTCGGAGATTGGGCCTTTCCTCTATTGCAGTGACATCATAGAACGGACCCCTGAGATCTTCTCTTGGCTGGAATTGCTGGATGTGAACATCTATATCATCATCATTCTCATGGTTGGTGTGGCCGTGGTGAACATGTCCTCAGCCCTCATTATCACTATCATCGAGCGGAGTAAGATGATTGGAGTCTTGAAGGCAATGGGCGCAGATAATGCCAGTGTGCGTAGCATCTTCATGCGGCATGCTGCCCGCCTGATCGGAGTCGGGCTCATCCTTGGCAATGTCCTTGGATTAGGATTAGCGGTTCTACAAATGAAATTCGGAATCATCCAATTGCAGGCAGAGAACTACTACCTCAGTGAAGTGCCCATTCTCATCCATTGGCAGGACATCCTCTTGATCGACTTGGGCACTCTGAGTATCTGCCTGCTTGCCATGACGATTCCCTCCTTGCTTATCACCCGCATAAGTCCAGTAAGGGCAATACGCTTCGATTAATGCCCTATTTTTGCGGGCGATGGACATCAAGAACAACATTCTAGAGACCATTGGCAACACGCCATTGATCCGTTTGAACAAGATTGCCGAAGACATTCCTTGTCCCGTTCTGGCCAAAGTCGAATATTTCAATCCCGGGCATTCCGTGAAAGACCGTATGGCTCTCTCAATGATAGAAGCTGCGGAAGCTGAGGGGCTCATCAAACCTGGAGGAACCGTCATCGAGTGCACCTCAGGGAATACTGGAATGGGGCTCGCCTTGGCCTGTATCGTTAAAGGCTACACACTCATCTGCACGACCAGTGACAAGCAATCCAAGGAGAAAGTGGATGTCCTTCGTGCCATGGGGGCCGAGGTCATCGTGTGTCCTACGAATGTGTCTCCGGATGATCCGAGATCCTATTACTCGGTAGCTGAAAGGAAAAGCAAAGAGATAGAGAACTCCTATTGGATGAACCAATATGACAATCCTGCCAACACTGCTGGGCATTATGGAAGCACAGGTCCAGAGATCTGGGAGCAGACCGATGGAAAGATCACACACTTCGTAGTGGGCGTGGGAACAGGCGGAACCATCTCAGGGGTGGGTAAATATCTCAAGGAGCGCAATCCCAACATCAAACTTTGGGGAGGCGACACCTATGGCTCTGTCTTCAAGAAGTACCATGAGACTGGCATCTTCGATGAGAAGGAGATCTATCCTTATGTAACGGAAGGCATAGGTGAGGATATCCTGCCGAAGAATGTGGATTTCAGCCTTATAGATCATTTCGAAAAAGTCACCGATAAGGATGGTGTGCTCATCACCCGTGAATTAGCCCGAAAAGAAGGCTTATTCTTAGGGAATTCCGCGGGGTCGGCTTTTGGAGTGGTCAGGCAGATGAAGGACCAACTGAAACCGGATGATCTAGTGGTGGTCCTCTTCCATGACCATGGCTCCCGCTATGTGGGTAAGGTCTTCAATGACGACTGGGTGAGGGCGCAAGGCTTCATGGATTAAGTGCGACATGACGAAGTGCTGAATCCCGTGCGTATCGTCTCCACCGTTCCTTCTCAAACCGAACTACTTTCCTACCTAGGTCTGGACAATGAACTTGTAGGCATCACAAAGTTCTGTGTGCATCCTGAGCATATCTATCGCAGCAAGACACGAATTGGAGGCACCAAAGACCTCGATATCGCAGGTATCAGAGCCCTTTCACCAGACCTCATCTTAGCCAATAAAGAGGAGAATGATAAGGATCAGGTCACTGAGCTTTCCAAGACCTTCAAGGTGCATGTCACTGATGTACATGACCTGCCTTCAGCTTTGGATATGATTAAAGAAGTGTCCAGAATGACCGATAAGGAAGAAGAGGGGCGAAATCTGATCGATGAGATCCAAAGAGGTTTTGATGAACTTGCCATCCTTAGTTCTAGTAAGTCAGTGCTCTATCTCATTTGGAAGAATCCATGGATGTCCGTGGGCAGGGACACATTCATTCGGGACATATTGAGCCGTTGTGGGTTCAAGAACGTCATGGATCACGAAACCCGTTATCCAGAGGTGGACTTGGCACACGTCACCCCTGAACTGGTCTTTCTTTCCTCTGAGCCTTACCCCTTCAAGGAGAATCACATTGACGAACTGCGCTCTCAGTTTCCTTTAACACAGTTCCACCTGGTCAATGGTGAATACTTCTCTTGGTATGGTAGTCGGTTGGTCGGTTCCCCTAGATACTTGAGCGGCCTTATTGACGCAATTCAGCCTTGAACTCGTCCTCCAAACTCTTCTGAATCCGTGCCATAACTTTCTCAACGGCCTTATCCGTGAGAGTAAACTGTTCATCTTGGATGACAAATCCTAGTGCATAGGACACCTTGCCTGGAGGTAGTTTATCGCCCTCGTAGACATCGAACAAGAGCACCTCCTTCAAGAGTTTACCGCCTGATTTCAAAGCCAAAGTCTGCAGGTCATGGAACTTCAGACCTTGATCCAAGAGCAAGGATAAGTCCCTACGAACCGCTGGGAACTTGGCAATCTCTTGAAGTTTGAAGGTGTTCTTGTCCTTCATTTCCTTCATCAGGGACCAGTCCAATTCAGCATGGAAGACCTCCTGTTTCACTTCGAATTGTTTGGCTACCTTTTTCTGGACGACTCCGATATGAGCCAGTTCTTTTCCATTGACAGAAAAGCTCAGCCCCTCCGAATAGAGTTCAGAGCTCATGCTCGAAATTTCCAACTGCCGTGAGCCTTTGACCTTGTTAATCAGTGTATCGACCAATGCTTTTAGGTCATAGAAGGAGGCCTTATCCCTCGGGCGGTCCCAATTCTCCCTATATCTTGACCCTGTAATCGTCAAGGCAAGGCAGGACTTCTGTCCATACGCACCCTCCTTTTTGAAGTAGGTATTCCCAAATTCGAAGAAGGCCATGTCAGGCTTTTGACGATTCACGTTATAGGCCACTGAATCCAGGGCTCCCCAGAGCATGCGCTGCCTGAGTACGGACAAGTCCTGACTGAGGGGATTCAGCATGACTACCGCCTCTGAAGCTTCTATTTCGGTTAAGAGCTCTTGGGAGCGTTTGGCACTCAAGCTGTTGTTCATCACTTCAGTGAATCCCCTTCCCGTCAGGTATCTACTCATAGTCGAACGGAAACTCTCGTCCACTCCAAAATTCCTATTGGCGATGCTATGGCTGATCTTACCTGGAAGGGGAACCTGATTGAATCCATGGATTCTAAGCAGTTCCTCCACCACATCAGCTTGCCTGGTAACGTCCATGCGATAGGTGGGCACCTCCAATTGCCATGCGGACTCTGTTCTCTCTTTGATCACGAAATCCAATGCTTCAAGGATCTTTATCATCCGCTCCTTAACGATGCTCACACCAATAAGGGTCGCTGTGCGTTCGAGATCCAGGGCCAATTGCAAGGGTTTCAGTGGTTCCGGATCGATGTCTGTCAGATCCGAGGCGACCTTTGCTCCACAGACCTCTTGGAGCAGCGAAACGGCCTTTGCCAAGGCTTTGAGCGTGCCATTGGGGTCTACACCTCTTTCGAATCGAAACGAGGAATCGGTATTGAGCAGATGTCGTTTTGCTGATTTTCTGATGCTCACAGGGTCAAAAGCCGCACTCTCTAAAAAGATACGCTTCGTACCAGATGAGACCCCGCTCAAGGCCCCACCAAACACCCCTGCGATGCACATGGGGTCTTTCTCATCGCAGATCATCAGATCTTCATCGCTCAGTTCCCGCCTTACCTCATCCAAGGTCACGAATGGTTCTCCCTTCAATGCACGTCTCACATGGATACGTCCTCCTTTGATCTTATCCAGGTCGAAGGCATGCAAGGGCTGTCCCAGGTCATGCATCACATAGTTGGTGATGTCCACGACATTGTTGATGGGTTTCAATCCGATAGCCTTCAGTCTATTTGCTAACCAGTCCGGTGATGGCCCCACTTGGATGCCTTCCATCTCGATGCCCGAATACCTGCGGCACCCGTCTGTGTCAAGCACCGTGACTTTGATGCGTCCGCCTGACGCTTTGGGAATCTCATTCTCTTGATGGGTTAAGGAAATGGCTTCGCCAAGGCTGAGATAGGCCACTAGGTCTCGGGCGACCCCTCGATGTGATATGGCATCCATGCGATTTGGGGTGAGTCCGATTTCGATGACCTTATCCCTGTACACCTCCATCACCTCAGATAAGGCGATTCCTGTGTCAAGACCTGCATCCAAGACCATGATACCATCATGGCTCTCACCTAGTCCCAGTTCATCCTCAGCACAGAGCATCCCTTCAGAGAGCGCTCCCCTGATCTTGGATTTCTTGATGGTGAACGGTTCTCCTTCAGAGGGGTATAGAGTAGCTCCCACGGTCGCCACAGCCACCTTTTGACCTTCGGCCACATTCGGTGCGCCACACACGATGTCGAGTATGACTCCTTGGCCAACATCTACTTTTGTCAGCTTCAATCGGTCTGCATCAGGATGATGTTCTGCATGGAGGACCTTGCCGACCACAACTCCATCCAATGCGCCTCGAATGGACTCATAATCGGAGACCCCTTCTACTTCAAGTCCAGTATCCGTGAGGATTCGCGCCACATCGTTGACGTCCATATCCACTGGGACGTGGTCCTTGAGCCAATTGAATGAAATCTTCATTTGTGGAAATTAAGCTTGCAAAATAAAGCCTTTGCAGGGACTAACGGACCTTCTTCAGTGTGAAGGTGAAGGTAGCCCCTTCACCTTGTGTACTTCTAGCTGTGACACTTTGATTATGTGCGTCAATGATATGCTTCACGATGGATAACCCCAGACCTGAACCCGCCACATCTCTGGATCGGCTTTTATCTACCCGATAGAAGCGCTCGAAGATGCGCGGTAGGTCTTTAGGATCTATACCCGGACCATTATCGACCACTTCCACCATGAGCCGCTTATCCACTGCGGTGTATCGCACTTCCACCTTGCCCCCTTCCTTTCCATAAATGATGGCATTGTATAGGAGATTCATAAAGACCTGACCAATCCTGAATTCATCAGCTTCCACATAGATGGGCTCCTTTTGTTTGTGTACGATTCTCACCTTCCTCTCGTGTGCCTGTTCCTCCAAGGAATCCACCACCTCTTGGCAGCACTTCACCACGTCTATACGTTTCAATGAGAGCTGTGTGATACCTGACTCCAAGGTCGAGATGTTGTCCATATCTTCCACGAGGTGAAGCATTCGGGTGATGTTCTTGTTCGCTTTGGCCAAGAATTTCATATTGACCCTCTCATCTTCCAGAGCGCCCTCCATCAGGCTGCTCACATAGCCCTGGATGTTGAATAGAGGGGTCTTTAGCTCATGGGCCAAATTGCCGATGAATTCTTTCCTGAAGTCATCCTGTTCTTGAAGTTCACGGATCTCACCTATGCGCTCATCTGCCCAGTGGAGCACATCCTTTTCCACTTTCTTCATTGGATCTGCAGTATAGAGCAATCCCTCCTCGTCCTTTTTGGAAGTCAATCCAAATATGGCGCGATAGATGGGCAGGATTCTGTCTTTCAAGTAATGTTGTGTAGTGCGGAAGATGATAGCACTGATAAGAATTGCGCTAACGAAGAAAAAGAGCACGAGATTCCATACTCCAACTTCTCCTCCAGTAATCAGAAGTACAATCAGGGTCAATAGAGCAGAAAGAAGAAGTGCCGACCCGATGGCCGACTTCAGGGGGCTCATTTTTTCTTTTCGACAAATTTATAGCCTACACCCTTTACGGTCTTGATCAATTTGTCACCGATTTTTTCTCGCAACTTCCGTATATGGACATCTATGGTCCTGTCTCCAACGACTACCTGATGTCCCCAGATGTTCGTCATGATGTATTCGCGAGTGAACACATGCCCCGGGCGCGAGCAAAGGAGCGACAGCAGTTCGAATTCCTTCTTAGGAAAGCTCATCTCCTCACCGTCCTTGACGACCACATATCTGTCACGATCTATGTACAGAGACTTGAGCTCGGGCGTTTCCTGTTCAGTTCCACGGTTCTTCCTGCGCAATAGGGCTTGAACGCGTGTAGCCAACACTCTCGGCTTGATGGGCTTGTTGATATAGTCATCTGCCCCAGCTTCAAAGCCAGCGATCTGACTGTAGTCCTCTCCACGAGCACTCAGAAAAGCGATAATCACTTCTCCGTTACGCTTGTCCTCCCTGATCAGTCTGCAGGTTTCCACTCCATCCATCTCAGGCATCATCACATCTAGGATGATCAAATCCGGCCTGACATCCTTCAGGATTTCTAGAGCCTTGTTTCCGTTGGTGGCAGTATGCACAGTGAATCCTTCTTTTTCCAGAGTATAGGAAAGCAATTCCAGGATATCCCGTTCATCATCTACCACCAAGATCGTTTGCTTGCTCATTCAGTTGTGAAGTTGTGCGGTCAAATGTAACCTCATCATGTTAAGGCCCTGCACTATATATGTGAACTCAAATTTAGCAAAGCGCAATGGAGTTAACATTCATGTAACAAACTGTTGAAGACATTGTAAACCAAAAAGTGGGGTAAATTTCAGTCTGGGCCTTTACAATGAATAACCTCTTAGACCAGAAAAGGACGATGCAATATGAGTCCTTCGGAGCAACTCCCCAGATCTATTCTGAGTTCAGGGATGGCAGAGACTTCATTTTGGGCTATGCCTTGATCTTCTAGAGAAACGAAGCTGAAAATCAAAAGGGGAGCAATGTTATTGCTCCCCTTTTCTAATGCTTTGAATGTCTGATCACTCATAGGATTTGGTACTCACCAGTTGGGAATCCTCATCATACATGTACCAGATGTCCACCTTCTGATCGCCCATGTAGGTCATATCATAGCGAAGGACGCCACTCTCATCCCAAATCTTCCAGTTTCCTTCTTTCTGTCCTAGGTTATACTCAGCAATGGCCACTTTCCTTCCAGACTCACTGTACCTTACCCAAGTTCCGTGCTTCAAGCCTCTGGAAAAGGATCCAGTCTCCTTTATGCTCCCATTCTCATGATATAGCGTGAAAAGCCCATCTTTCTCTCCTAAGGTGAATTCACAGACGGCTTCCTTCTGGCCATTGTCATATGAAGTTTCAATGGTGCCACTGAAATCCTTCGAGACGCTGCTATCTTGACCCCATGACAGACTAGGTGCTACAAAGACGAATATTAGGGCGAGTATTGAGTTCAAAATCTTCTTCTCCATGTCTTTCACATTTGACTAATACAAAGTTAACATTATATTAACATTTGGCAATAGTGCACACAATAAAAGTGTGTCAAGTGCACGCTGTTAATAACGTAAGTCGTAAGAGAAATGTTTCGCTTGATTCAGCGCGGCTCCATAGCCAGAACAGTCATTCCAGGCGTGATGGACATCTTCACGGAAGCATCCACATAGGAAATATATTCGATGTTGAGCTCCGCATTCGCATCGATCAATGACGCATCCAATGAGATGACTCCATCTGGATCAGTGAAAAGAACTTCAGGACAACCTGAAATGCGCACATGAGCACCTATCAATGCCTCACCTGATGTAGAATCGATGACCTTGAGCTTGACTTCCAATGGATCTCCTCCAGCATATACAGCTGTTGAGAGCATTAAATACACTAGTGCTGATAGCAGTACTTTCATAGTGGAAGGCTAGCAAAGATGTGAGAGTTCATCTTTACGCCTGTGTTAAGAAATCATGAACCTGTCATCTCATAAATAAGCCCCCGACACTAGGTGTCGAGGGCTCTTGCTCTTGAATCTGATTGAGCAATGAATCAGTTCACATTGAATCGGCTGGAGAGGGACAATTTGTCATTCTGAAGCGTGAGGATGTACATCCCAGAAGTCAATTCCCTATTGAAGTCGATTGTGTAGACCGAATTGTTCTTGGACTGAGGACTGACCACGCTCGAGTAGACCACTTTTCCAGTGATATCTAAAACAGTGGCGATAAGCTCTATATCCTCGGTCGACCAGTCACCGATGCTGAAATTCACTCTTTCACCTTCTGAAGGATTAGGGAAAACAGTCAGCTCTACTTCTGAAAGTCCGTTCAACTTGGCCACTTGCTCTTCGGCAAGGGTAGTCACTCCTGGAGGGGGAGCGGGCACTACGAATGTCGCCTCAGGGGTGATGTTCGCCCATTCAGAGAATCCAGAGCCATCAGAACATGCACAGCGCACTTCATACCCATACCTCTGACCTACGATGAAAGGAACATTAGGGTTATTGAAAAGCACAATGTTGAACAAAACAGTTGAACCATTGGTCTGAGTGATGGTCTGCGTGTTGTTGATGTTTGAGAACTCAGGCTCACCGGCATTATAGGAAGCAGCATTGATCCTTCCTCCCCTGACCTCACAATTGGTCGTTCCCTCCGGATTGGTCCACGTGGCGTTAACCCTCGCACTAGGACCTCCGAATCCAATCTCCACAACATCTAAATTTGTTGGGGCTTGGCAACCTCCACAATCAGAAACGAATCCCGAAGAGCTGAATGTGAGACCTGCAAATTGGAATTCTCCGGCTTGCGCGTTGGTAGCGACATATTGTTCCACATCACCAGAAGGTGTTCCGATTTGGATGTTCAGCTCAAAGGTCAACTGTCCATTGGTGGTGATCTGCGCTACGAGTACTCGGTTCTCAGCCGTAGGACCCTGCACTCCTTCTGCCACGAACCAAGCATCGCCTTGTACCAAAAGAGTAGGTCCTGCATTGACATCATTGAAGACAGAAAGGTCCAGACCTGGAGATACCGACACGCTAGGTTGTGTTCCTGAGACCAAACCATCAGCATCAGTCAATGCGATGCATGTGCTTGGATCCAGATTGGTCAAAAGACCACCAATGATACTTGCACTTCCTCCATCATTATTGGCACCGCCAACAATAGAGCCGTCCATGTCCTCCTCCTTCAAGACCCCCAGATGTGCATCCGAAGCGGCTCCGATAGTCACATAGGAATCAAGTGCCACAGTGTTATCACCCAATCGGATATCATCCAGTTTATCGCCCACTGTCTCACCTCTATCCTCATTATTGAAGAAGGATGTGGAGGTGGTAATGAACAGATCATGGTTCTCATTTCCATAGACCGCTTGAAGCTCATAGCCAGGGGTCATGTCCACATACACCCTATAGGTCACGGATCCGATAGGGAGATTTCCCCCATCCGTATCCGTAGCATCATCTGCATCGGATACGTAGTATTTCTCTACGATGATGTCCTCCAGCCCCGACTGTGCACTTGAGTTGCCATAGACGGCAAGCAGCAGCAGTGAAGCAAGGACATTCCTTATCATTTTAAGTGTTCTCATTTTTATAGCTTTTTGAAGTTGCCCCCTGTATTAGTTACAAGAGGTGTTATAGCTACCGATGAGTAGGAGAAGGTCATCCACGTCAGTATCTCCATCCTTGTCTGTATCCGTAGGGCAGTCTGCCAAGGATGTATCAGTACCGAGCAAGGCAGCAACAGTGTATCCGGCAGTCCAAGGAGTTGCTCCTGGCTCGAATGCTCCCTTGTAGCTCACTAGATCGAAGAAACCGTCATTTGGTGGACGATTCGCAGCGCTCACATTGATGTTAGGTGTGTTTACTGCAGGAACTGGATCATACCCATCAGTGATGGCATTGGTGCTCACATCGATGGTGTATTGGTAATCGATGACTCCAGTCTGCTGAAGGTTGCCATCAGCAGCCAATTGAGCTGAGATATCTGCTCCATCCGCGTTGAAATAGGTGGTCATGTTCTCCCATAGGTTGTTCAGGACCTCGAACTCTCCACTGGTATAGAATCCATTTGTGGTGGCTCCTTCGATACGTAGTCCAGTAGAATGATTGGTGAAGATTGAATTGGCGATACGGCCTTGTGTCTCTGATTTTGCAGAGATTGCCAAGTCTCCTCCAGTTCCATCACCGATCATGGTCGAATTGTAGACTTGTGGATCAGAATAGAAAGCCTTTACTGAACCTCCATCATCTCCATCGATCTCCCAACCTTTGTCGGAATCATTCTCCACACTGTACCAGAACTGTCCACGTCCATTGTAACCTTGATCCCAGTCAAAACCGTCATCTCCACAGAAGAAAACGGTAGCCCACTTAAGGTCCACTGTACCTCCGAAGAACTCAATTCCATCATCAGCATTTGATACAACCTCGATGTGTTCCAAGGTAGTACCTCTTCCAACCGATCCCAAGGTCAATCCATTGATCTCGTTGTTAGCTGCAATGGAGATTCCTCCATGACGTATCGAGACATACTTCAATGAACCTGAAGAGTCGTCTGCATCGCTCCCGCCATAATGGTTACGTGACTCCGCTACGTCTAGTCCTTCGATACCGGAAACCCCATCAGATACAGTCAATGCAGCATTGTCAACCGCCAAGACATTGTTAGGTGCAAAACCCAACATGATGATTCCACCCCAGTGGCTCCTTGAATTCAATGGGAACGTTCCATCCAGTGGATCTCCTGCAAGAGGATCGGTGATGTTAGTAGTAGATGGTACGTTTCCTGCTGACGTGAAGATAATGGGACAGCTCTCAGTTCCATTGGCGTATAACTTACCTCCTCTGGAAACGACAAGTGCATCCGCTTCCGACAACCCATCATTGGTTGCTTTGAATACGGTACCTGGCTCTACCCAGACTTCAGACCCACTAGGGATGTAAATCTTATTGTTGATGATATAAACCTTATCGCAAGTCAGATCGGTTCTTCCCGCAGGGAATTCCCGTGCATCATTGTCTATAGTAGAAGCATCAGATGTAATAGGTCCTGAAAGTGAGACCACTGTTCTTGATGCAAGCGGAGGACATCCGCAATCAGTTCCCAAAGACAACTGTGCATTGACTTGACCTCCTCCGAGGACCACGGCCACGGCCGCTATAATTGATTTGTTCAGAATGTTCATTTTTATTAAAAATTGAGGTTATTTCAATCACGACAACTCTTCATCGCGACAGGACAAATGTTCAATCCCAATCTGTGCTAAGTCTTACTGCTCTGATATACTTACATTAAAGAATCAAAGAGAATTCTTAGGCAGACGTCACCCCGAGTTTAACATAATGTCAACCCTGCTTTTACAAAATCAAAGCTTGATGAACGATTGCGTAACATTGGAATTGACCCAAGAGAATCTGAGGAGATAGACCCCTTGCTTGAGGTAGGCCACATCTTGATAGATGACATTATCCCCGGCCAAGATTTGAACCTGTGCACTCTGGACCAAGCGACCATCCATAGCATGGACGGTCATAAGAACCGTGCGATGTTCGATAGATGATATCCTTATGCCAAGGACTTCAGAAGTGGGGTTCTCCATGAATGCAATCAACTGGATCGGGTCTCCGATTTCATCAAGTCCTACTTGAAATTCACAGGTTCCATCGTCCTCTGTAGCCAAGGGGTCATAGTTGATGGCATCAGGATCAGTGCAACCGAAGACCTCCTCTAGATCGCACACACCATCTCCATCTGAGTCGATCAATAAAAGAGCCGTACCATTTTCATTACATTCCGTGCAATCGGGTTCAGGAATAAGGCATGAACCATCGTCATCGGTTGCTTCAGGATTGTAGTTACAAGAAAGTTCATCCATGCAGCCTAGAACCTCCTCAGCATCACATATTCCATCGCCATCGCTATCGATCAAGATGAGCTCCGTCCCATCGGAGCTGCATTCGGAGCAATCCGGTTCAGGAAAGAAACAAGACGCGTCATCCTGGGTGGCCAGAGGATTGTAATTGCATGAAAGAGGATCGGTACAGCCAAAAACAGCTTCATCGCTAGGGAAATTAAGCCCTTCAAAGAGGAATTCATCGTTCAAAGGTGAACTAGCCACGTACTGTTCCACATCTCCATTGGGAGTACCGATCTGAATGTTCAACTCGAAGCTGAACTCCCCATCCGTGGTTATCTGGGCAATAAGGACCCTATTCTCATCCGTAGGGCCCACTACTCCTTCAGCAATAAACCAAGTATCCCCGCCTGTCCCAGGGCCACCACCTCCGATGGCCAGTTCATTCCCAGGGACTGCAGGAGTACCGAACACACCGAGGTCCAAACCTGGGCTCTGTCCCAGAGTGGGAAGGGTACCGAGAATGAGTCCATCTGCTTGGATCAAAGGAAGCCCCGCTATAGGATTCTCATTGGCCAACAACCCACCTGGAATGCTCATACTCCCGCCATCGTTATTCGCGCCTCCAACGATGGATCCATCCAAATCCTCGGTCTTGAGAACTGCCAAGTGCGCATCAGAAGCTGCGCCAATAGTCACCCATGAATCCAAGGCCACTGTATTCTCATCCAAGCGGCTATCATTGATGGCCTCACCAGTCTCCTCTCCACGGTCATAATTATTATAGAAGGTTGTGGTCGTACTTAAGCGTAGGAGGTGATTATCATTTCCATATACAGCCTGCATCTCAAACCCAGGAGCCATATCCACATAGATACGATAGGTCACACTTCCTGGCTGCAGGACAGGGCCCAGTCCTGAAGGGCCATCGGTATCTGAAGCGTCATTTGCATCAGAGATATAATAGGTCTCAACGATAATGTCCTCCAGACCGAATTGGGCTGACAGGCTGAGTGTAGATAAAGAAATCAGGAGGAGTATGTAGCGCTTCATTATGCAGGTTCTTAATGATTATGGAGGTAGGAATTCAGATTCGTCATAGAATCCAAGGCTGGATGAACAATGGTGTCATCATCCGATTCATTGGCCACAAATTGGTAGACAGTCCCATCAGGTCCAATGATCTGTAGATTCAATTTGAAACTCAATTGACCGTCTGTAGTCAGCTGAGCGATGAGCACCATGTTCTCCTCGCTTACGCCTTTCACGCCTTCCAGCATGAACCATGTTCCGTCCTCTACTGTGAAGCCCGTTCGATTCCTATGACTGGTTGCCGTCCAATCCATGAGCATGCTGAAAAGAGAAGGCAATTCTCCATCCACCTTGCCTGATTTGTTGGCAAACAGAGGGCAAGCGATATGTTCCTTATCAGCATGTCCGATACTCAGCCAAGAATCCAACCCGACCAACATGCTCTCCGAGCGGTCGGTGTCCAACAGATCCGCTGAGCGCTTGCCTGATTCCATATCATTGAAGAAGGTGCTTGTCGTTCCAACGACTAGTGGATGGAGCTTATTCCCGAAAACGGCTTGTAGCGAAAAACCTTCTACCAGATCCACGTATACCCTATAGGTCTTGGAATCCTCATTAAGAAACCCCTCACTGGCTGCAATCTCCTCAGGCGTAGCGACATGGTATAGCTCTATGTAAACGTCTTCCAAACCTTGTGAAAATCCGTTCGTCAGGACCAATAGAAAAGTGATAGTAAAGCAGTTTATCCTCACCATCCCAAAAGATTGTGCACTCAATGTTTGATGAGTTTCTTAATTCCTAACTCTCCATCATGCTCCACCCTCAAGAAATAGATCCCACTATCGAGACCTTCCAAGTTCAAATCAACGCGATGAAGTGAAGCTCCTTGGACAGCCATGCGACCTTGCTGAGCGATTCTTCCAAGATGATCTACAAGATTATAGAAAGGAGCTTGTTCTGAAGAAGGCGCTCTGAATTCGATGGTCATGAAGCCATCGGTAGGATTGGGGAAGGCATTGATGAACTTGTTCAAAGGTTGGAACTCAGCTACACTTACTGGTAGGGCATTACAGACAACGTTATCCTGTGACAATTCCGGGTGCTCATACACAGAGAAGCTAGGCTGATAATTCTCATCCACTTCAGCTACGAATTGAGCTGTGAAAGGGTCATCGGGAATCCCTACTTGGATATTGAACTTGAATGAAAAGTCCCCGTCTGTGGTGAACTGGCCGAGAAGGACATGATTCATTGTATCCACTCCTGAAACCCCTTCGGCAACGAACCATGTGTCTCCAGAGGAAACATAATCAGGACCTCCAACAAAGAATAAAGGTCCATCGTTCTGGTCCCCGAACATGGAAAGATCGAGTCCTGGACTCTGATTTACTGCCGCCACACTGAAATCGAACAATCCATCCGCGTCCTGAAGATAAGGTGTGAATTCAGTCTCGGTCGGCTGATTTGCAAGTAGACCTAGATCATTGGGAAAAAGAACTGAGCCATCCGTATCATTGAGCTTCAAGAGGCCTTTATGAGTGCTTGATGCCGCACCTATAGTGACCCATGAATCCAAAGCCACAGTATTCTCATCCAACCTTCCACTATCTATGGCATCACCTGTCTCCTCTCCTCTATCCTCATTGTTGAAGAATTCAGTGCTAGTGCTTATCTCCAACAGGTTCAACTCATTTCCGAAAACCGCCTTGACGGTATAGCCTTCTTGAAGATCTGCGTAGACCCTGTAGGTGATCGCACCTTCTGCAATACTTCCTCCATCCGTGTCGGCAGCATCCTGGGCATCGGCTCGGTAGTAGCACTCGACTACGATACGCTCTAAGATATCGGGGGAATCTTGAGAGTAGGAGAGCAGAGACATGAATATAAGGACTGTGCAGGAAAGGGTATGTTTCATAAGAGCGAGTCTTGATGTTTAAAGCGTTATTGATGGACGAAGGTATCTGCACCTATTTCCCTTAATAAAAAGGGATTGTTACGAGACCATTAACATTGCTCTTGGAATCTTAAGGAATCATGTATTGAATGTGCCGCTAGCGCTATCCTTCAATGAACTTTCAAGAATCGCAGGGTACTCATCAATCTATCTCCTTGAATACGAATGACATAAACTCCTGAGGGCAGGTCCATGACGTTCAACCTGAATTCCCGATTTCGACTTAAGGACTGAGCGATCCAGATCCTTCCATTAAGGTCCAAGACTTCGATGAGTTCCACCCCTTCCATTCCTTGTTCGGAAAGGATGGTCAATGATTCAGAGACGGGATTTGGAAAAACCATGAACTCCTGTTGAGAAAACTCAACTGTACTCAGTGGATCACAAATCGCATAGAAATCCAGATCTGCTCCACATGAATCAGGTGAGTAGCAGCATAGAGATGGATAATTGAAATTGGCCTCACTGCTATAATTACATGCATTGGTGTCTGTACAACCTATCACAATCAAGGTCTGACATAGATCCTCATCTGAGCAGAAGGCCTCGGAATTGTATTCAAGATAGTATGGGTCTGTGCAGCCACATTCAAGGTCAGGCAAAGGATAGATGAGAAAGGGACTGTAGCGTTCCACATCTGTTGAGTCGGAGACCATCTGAATGGTCTCACCACTGGGGGGTTCCAGTTCCACGTTAAGGGTAAAACTCAGCTCTCCCTTAGTGGTGAATTGACCTAGAAGGATGCGGTTCTCTTCACCAGAGCCGGCAAGAGGTTGATTGGGCAGAAGGTAGATATCATTGGATTTATAGGAATTCGATAGGTTCTCCGTTCCGAATACCGCATTCAAGTCTTGAGCTGCGTTGGCCCCCCATATGGACACTGACGGAGTCACATCGTTGATCAAGGATAGTCCATCAGCATCGGTCAGAGGTATTCCAGCAGCAGCCGCATCGTTATTCAGAAGCCCCTCAGGGAGGCCTTCAGACCCTCCGTCATTTTGAGTTCCTCCCACAATGCTCCCATCAGAATCTTCAGTCTTGAGCACACCAAGATGATCTCCACTGGCCAGCCCTATTGTCAGCCAGGAATCCAAGGCCACTGTGTTCTCATCCAGCCTATTTGCTCCGATCTCAGCTCCGATGAGTTCTCCGCGATCGAGATTGTTGAAGAACACCTCAGTACTCATGATCCTCAAGGTATCCTGACCAAGTCCAAAAAGTCTCTTGAATCTCACCCCCTCAGCCATATCAAGGAAGATGCGATAGGTTACAGATCCTGGTTCTAAGAACCCACCATCCGTGTCCGTAGCATCATTGGTGTCAGAGATGTAATACGTCTCCACCGTCAATCCTTCAATGAGGCTCTCTTGTCCTACCGACCAATGGGTGACGAGGAGAAAGCAGAAAAAAGCAATGGTCCGCATGATCGATCGCATCAGAGTTGGTATGAGAAGTTCACTTTATATGTAGTCCCCCAGGTGAAGCTGTCGAAAAAGACATTGTCATAGTTGTCAAAATCATAGACGCGCTGTCTACTGGCATTGAGGAGGTTATTGACATTGAATCCAATTCCGAAATGCTTTCCAAAACGCTTATTGATTTGGATATCGATAAGGTCCATGGGCATTTCGAAGACATCAGGTTGACCTGAGATATTGATCCTGGAATTGTTGACCAAGGCCAGCTTCCTACCTTGGCGATTGTATGAGATGGCCACTTGCAGTCTAAGGCTATCTGCCGTATAGCTCAAGGTGGTATTGGCGATATATGGAGCCTGCCCGAACATGCTTCGAGTAATGGTCTCACCTGCCTGATTCTTGAAGCGGGTCTCAGAATCTATGAAGGTCAGATTCCCAATGACTTCCATATTCAATGGAAGTCCGTAGCTACCCTCCAATTCTACTCCTTTAGCATTGGATCGGTCGGTATTGGTCCAACTGAACCTATCCCCAAGATTGACCAGCTCTATGTGCTTATCGAAGTCCTTGTAAAAAACACTCACTGAGATATTTCCTTTAGCCCCGAAGTACCGCTCTAGTCGTAGGTCATAATTATTCACGGTGGTCATCTGAAGGTCGGTATTACCTTCAACGAATGTCTGAAGGGTGTATTCGTAAAGATTGATCAATGAGATCTCCCGCAGGGCAGGTCTGGCCAAGGACTGGAAGAATGAGGCCCTGATATTGATGAGGTCGTCTGGCTCATCTTTCAGCTTATAGATTAGTCCTATACTTGGAAGAACGTTATCCTCATTGATTGTGGAAGGTCGCCTCAATCCACGCTCTGGACTATCCGCTGGGAGTCCCGCATCGTAGAATTTAGAGATGTCGAATAACATGTCAGTTCGTTCGAACCTCATTCCAATTGTGGACCTGATTCGTTCAGTCAAGCGATGATCCAAGGACACATATCCCGCCCATATCTTACTTATTCCAATGTTGTTGAAAAGCGAGTTATCAAAACCCAAATAGTTCAGGTCGACTACCCCATTGACCACATTGAAACGGTCATTTGAGAAAAACGCATCAATGTCATTGTAGAGGAACGGCTGACCAAATACACCGTCCACTAGATAAAATCGCTGTGTGTACTTACGGTCCTGCTGACGATAGGCTCCGCCAACCTTCAAAAAGCTGTTTCTCTTGAGTGATCTGAAAACAGGGATCTCAAGATTTAAACGCGCATCCAAGATGTCCTCATCCAGGTATCGGTATGATCTGGTAGGCCTTGGAATACCAGCTGAGAAATCCAGCGTCTCATTCTCTAATTGCGCTGGAAGGTCACCATCCAAATCCAAGTCACTAAGACTTATCTGGTTGTATTCAGCCTCCCAGTCCATGAAATCCAAGGTATTGGACTGACCGTCCGTATAAGAGGCATCAAACTGAACTTTGATATCGGGACCTTGTACGAAGTGTTCGGTTCTAGCCTGATAGATGAACTGCTTTCTTTCTTCATAGAACTGCTCATTCTTTAAGCGCACAGTTCCGTTGATATCCAAGTCTAAGAGCCTTCCTACCCTTGCTTCGGAGTTGCCATTCATGTTGGGCATGAAGAGGAGCGAGACGCTATTGTTCTTATTGAATTTATAAGAAGCCTTGGCCAAGGCACTCCATCCGTTATTCGATTGAGATGCTTGTCGCGTGTTGAAGACTTCATAAACCTGATCTTTGAAAGGAATACCATCCACAGTCTCGTAATCCCTAGCTAGGTTTGCAAGGGCATTCGCCCTCAGCGAAGCTGGGTCATATCGAGTCGTCTTGGTATACTTGAAACCAGCGACATAGCCGAAAGGCTGACCGAATAGTTCGAATTGGTTTCCTATGCTGAAACTTTGACTGAAATCCAATGGCGCTTCAAAGTTGCTCGCGTATAGTGCACTGTTATTGAAGGCACTGCCAATCTCTCCGATCCTGCCATTAAGGACATTTATTGCGGATTGACGAGGTCCACCTTCTGCATTGAATAAGGCAAGGGCATCTGAAGTCGCTTGAAGATCATAGATCTGCGCTGGAGCGAGAAGTCCGAGTTCCACCATCAGAAAATTAAAGAGACTCTGCTGCGGCCCAAGCTGGGAACTCGTTGGCAAAATACCGTATTCATCCATGAAGGATTGCAGTCCTAGGTTCTGGAAGATAGGGTATAGCTGATCTCCTGTGTTATCGGCAAAAGTGTATACGCGAGGTAAGATGTCGCCATAGGCAGCAACCACGTCTGGTACATCCTTGAAGCCATTATCATATCCCAGCCATTCCGTATCTCCTTGCTGGGCCCCGATGATGTTGTTGAAGGTCGATTGGGAATTGTATCCGAAACTGGTATTCACTCTTATGTCCAATTCATCGGGATAATCCTTGGTCTCAATAGACAGATAAGCACCTGACCAATCTCCTGGAAGTTCAGCCGCACCTGTCTTGGTAATGATGAGATTATCTATCAATCCTGAAGGAAAGAGGTCCAAGCGGATGTTGTTAGTGAATGGGTCAAGCGTAGGGATCCTTGACCCATTGATAGACGTGG
>JAQCAN010000232.1 GCA_027621335.1 Bacteroidota bacterium | reverse complement strand
GACCTGTATGCTATCTACGACCACATCCGTATTCACATTGAGGATATAGATCTGGTCCGTGTCCACTGCAGTCACATAGGCGAAGTCTCCAAAACGGAGCAACTCTTCCGTCCATGAGCCGATCGGGATTTGTCCTGTCAGAGTCTTGGTGTCCAGGTTGATGATGCTGATACTCCCGGAGAACAGGTCACTCACATAGGCTTTTGAAGGATTGATTTCCAGCATGTACCGAGGAGAAGTGAGCCCTAGTATAGGGCTCTCAGCCTCAAGGGTTTGCACATCCATGACCTCTATCTTACTGCTATTGTTGACCACAGCATAAAGCCTATCACCTGACACCGAAAGGGATTGGAGAATGCTTCCCAAGCTATAGTTATTCGCTTGTTCGAAGGCTTGATTAAGCAACTCCTTGGACTCGCTATCATAGGCACTGATGCTGGCATTGGTCGCCCCAAAGTCACCTTCACAAGCGATCAACACCCTATTTGAACTCTGAGGGATGGGGTCTGGCGTATTATCCTCATCCTTACTGCATGAATTCAGGGCGAACAAGTTGAAGAATATGGCTAAGATCGAGAGCGTGTGAAGTCGTTTCATGATGATGGAATGTGATAAGTGATTGTGAATTGGATAGATCGACCTGGAAGAGGACGACCTAAGATGAAAGCATAGGATTCGTTGAGGACATTCAGAACCCCGACACCCATCTGGATGAGGGATTCTTCCTTCAGAACTTGGTAACTGTAATTGATATCCATGGGGAAAGAAGCAGGCACCTCCGTTAAGTTGGATAGGTCGGCATAGACCTTGCCATTCATCTGTTGAGTGATTCTGAATTCATGGGAATCAAATTGGTAGCTCAGCGCCCCCCTTGCCGTAATCAAGGGGTAGTACACAGGCACCCTTTCTGAGAAGCTGAGGTCCATGTCGCTTTGTTGCCATTGGATGAGATTCAAAAAAGTGGCTGCGCCATGCGCCTTGAGCCCTGGGATGACCTGCCCAGCAAGGGTCAGTTCGATGCCCTGATTGGATAGGAGGTTCCTGTTCAACGGGGACCAATACCCCATATCTGTTGGTTGCCAGACAATCATATCTTGGTACCTATTCCAAAAATAAGTGAGCCCTACTTCTATAGGCTCATCTCTCAGATTTAGTCCTGCGTCCCACATCCAGCCCTCCTCAGGTTTCAGATCTGCATTTCCACCAGGGTTCCAGTATAGGTCATTCAATGTAGGAAGCCGATACATCTTGGCTATGGAAGCGTGCAGATCCCATTTGTCCTTCAGGTATCTCAGACCAAAGGAAGAAGTCAAGGGAATAGAGGACTGGTCCACCCATGCTTGTCGTGCGGAAAGGTTCAAGGCCAGATGACCGAACTTCCTCTCCCACTCGGCAAAGAACCCTAGCGTCTGACGGCCTTGTGGTGCTGAGTAATTCTCTGTGGAGACCTCGTTCTGATCCAGACTCAATTTGAATCTGAGCCTACCGATGGTCCTGAAATCTTTGGTGCCGATCCATCTGGAATGCCAAAGCTTGGCCTCGATCTGAGAATTCAGATCGGAAAGGGAGTCCATATAAATCTGTTTCTCTTCTGAGTAGCCAAGAGCCCACTCCGTTTTCCAAGATCTTAACTCTGAGTTCCAGAGCAACATGGCCCGGACATGGTCATCGTTGAGTGTTTCTCCTCTAGGTGTCGTCCCAATCAAGACAGGTACTTCGCGTTCCAGCCCAGTTCTCTGTAGGGACAGGTTCCAGATTCCGCTCTTATCGCTGGGATAGCTGATATTGGCTGTGGCAGCCCAGTTCTCCATGGCGGCATGGCTACGTTCACGCCTAATGGTCTCAGGGCCAGTGTCATCATCGTAACGATAGGCGTTCTCTGCCGTGACTCTGAAGAATTTCAATTCTGTGTTCACCGGACCGACCTTCTCTTTGATGGCCAAACTGTTCCCTAGCTGAGACAGGACTGGATTGGCAATCACATCGAAGCAAATACCTTCCTTTTGATCATTCTCGGTGGTCAACATGTCCAATGCCAACCCGAAGACTCCGTTTCCCTTGAGTAGGGCCCCTGCCCCGCTATTCAGCTCCATACGCTCGTAAAGGGTACCAGGAAAGATGTTCAAGTCTGTCAAGCCAAGGCTCGGTGAGCTGATCTCCATGCCATTCCATAAAAGCACTTGATGCTGGGAGCTCCCTCCTCGGTAACTTGAGCTGGAGAGCAATCCAGGTCCTCCATCCTTGATATAGACTGATGTCCTCAACTGCAGAACCTTGATCAAGGAAGATTGGCGCTCGCTTCCTTCGAGCTCGATGAGCTCTCCTTCAAAGACTGTGCTGGATGAATGGATGGTGCCAATGATATCAACTACGTGCAAGGTATCACCTTGAAGCATCTCCTGAGCAGATGAGACCGCTCCGCAGAAGCACAGACAAAGACAACCTATTATGACCCTGAGCGTCAAGGAATCAATTGATATTGCAGAGTAAATCCATTTCGTTATCTCCACTGCTTCTTCCCGAGCGGTGATCGACCAAAAGGCATCGGCAGGTCTTCTGACTCATCCTGACCCTTAGACCTTCCCACTCCGTGTTCAGAGCAGTGGTCGAGAAAAAAGGGTTCTCAATTCTAGGACATACAGCTGCGGGTACAGTTCAGGAGTTCCACCTGATTCCCATTTTCACCTCATCATCCGTTAAGCAGGAGTCTGAGGCACCTATGCTTGGCAAATATAGATCAATCTTGAGGCAGGAGTTCAAGAGGTGTCGAACTCTTCTCGATTATCCTTCGTGACATAAGTTGAGGGCGATAGGTGCCTTTGATGTACATCTCGGCCTGATCATCATAATGCGGACTCATCTGCACTCCGGATTGTCCAGTGGGAAGGATGGATGAGCTTTCCTCTAGGTTACTCATGTCCAAGACACGTCTCATCTGTGGTCCATGAAGGGCTTGATGAATCGGTTCATCACTTAGATGGAACACGCTGTTATTGATGGTCTCTATGCTCCCAGGTGAAGGAAAGGGTCCTACACTGAAGACCCTGCCGATGATCGGAATATCATTGAAGGCATGTTTATGGGTCGTTTGGTGAACCCTTCCCCAAGTCCAAGAGGAGAGGTCATCCCCCAACTGGTCCGTGAGCTCCGCCACTGTTCGCTTGAATGCCTTCAAGATGATGACATCCCTCTTCTCCACATCATCAATACTGCGCACGTCATCCCACCAAGGAGAGTCCTCATTACAGATCAAGGTCCCTGTGGCCGATTTGACCAAATTAGTTCCCAAAAAAGACTCGAACTGCGCCTCACCTAGCTCATCGATCATTGCGGCACGCATGATGTGATAGAGAAATCGGTAGTGGATTGCGGGACCGATATCTTCCAATCCGTGCTCCCCGCTCCATTCCCAAAGTTCCTGTAGGCAATCCGATTCTAGTTCTACCAAACTGCCATCGAAATCCCGGACTATATTGACCAAGTCCTGTCTAAGGTGGTCATTCTCTCCTGAGTAGGTGTCCAAAGCCATCCGTTTGAAGGCCTCTTTACTCCAGTCACTTCGAGAGGCCAGTTTATGCACAATACGATCGGCCCTGAATGGCGGCTCGTAGTAGCCTGGGTAATTCATACCAAAACTGCTCTCATGCTGATTATTCGCAGAGTAGATATAGCCCCAAGGCGGATTCTCAACACTGGGATTCTCAGAGAACTCATAGTAGCCCAGATTCTCATCGGCAGCGGTGTGCCCATCCAAGAAGAACATT
>JAQCAN010000013.1 GCA_027621335.1 Bacteroidota bacterium | reverse complement strand
CAAGGACGAGCAAGACCGTATCGCGAACCTTGCCAATCTCACGGCACTCATCAAAGAGCAACTCGGATTCTTTTGGGTCGGCTTTTATGAAGTCAAAAAGAACGAGCTGGTTCTAGGTCCCTTCCAAGGCCCTGTAGCTTGCACACGCATTGCCAAAGGAAAAGGTGTTTGTGGGACCTCCTGGGCTGAATCACGGCCCATTACAGTGAAGGATGTACATGAATTCCCTGGTCATATCGCTTGTAGTCCTCTGAGCCAATCCGAAATCGTGGTCCCAATCTTCGTTGATGGGCAGGTCCGTTATGTCCTAGACATAGACTCTGACCGATTGGCCACATTTGACGCTACGGATGAAGAAGGGCTCATGGCCCTATGTGAGATGATCACTGAAGCTCATCCGACATGGGACTGAACGCTGAATGGAGGCTTCTCATGGCACTTTCAGTGGGTGTTCTCTGCTCCTGTGCCCAAGTAAGATCCCCGTCAGGAGGCATGAAAGATGAAGAGGGTCCAAAAGTCATAAAATCCATTCCCGCTAATGGATCCACTCGCTTCATAGGGCAATCCATCTTCATCGAATTCGATGAATACGTCACCTTGCAACAAGCAAAGGAACAGGTCTTGATCTCACCTCCACTTAGAAATTCGCCTGACATCCTACTAAAAGCAGGTAAGACCTTGGTGATCGACTTCAAGGACGAAGTATTGCAAGAGAACACAACCTATACCATCAATCTCGGCTCGGCCATCAAGGATAACAATGAAGGGAATGAGCTGGAGGAGAATGTCTTTCTCTTCTCCACGGGTGAGTACCTCGACTCCTTGATGATATCAGGGCAAGTGAACATGGCCCGATTCGATAACCCATGTTCAGATTGCAGCATCCTGGCCTTTCCAGAAGGCAGAGATAGCCTCCTATCCGGTAGAAGACCGAACTATGTCGCTAGATGTGACGCTTCAGGTCGATTCACCCTCTCAAATCTGGCAGAAGGACGCTATGACCTCATCGCCCTGAAGGACCTGGACAAGGACCTCAAAGTGGATGACAGGGAACCCTTTGGGTTCCTTAGGCGATCTGTCAACTCTGTACAGGAAATGGACTCTACTTTGGTCATTAGAGTCGCCCTTCGAGCAGACACCTTGATCGATTTGAAACGGGCCGAGTGGTCGGTGGATGGACGAAAGCTTCTCCTGACCAGCAAGGGTCCCACAGACAGCTTGGATATCCGCTGGCCTGAAGGGAGGTCACCCGCCTATGTGCAACACACTGAGAGGCGTGACTCGACCTATTTCTGGTTCAGACCTGCCATTTCTGAAGAGGAAGAACTTTACGTGATCAACGGTGCTGGCCAACGTGATACAGTGCGTGTAGGACGCATCGTTCCTGCAGAACCGAAATGGAATCTGTCCTCACCACTTCTCGGATATAAGGAAGATACGCTCCTATTCAACATCGACCGCCCTCTTTCCTCCATGGATACAGCGGGTATCAAACTCTACAGAGATACCGTTCAAGTGCAGTACGCGCTGGCTCCATCTGATGCCCTTGCTCTAGGACTCATCCATCCATGGGAAGAAGGGAAACGCTATACAGTGACGCTGGACGAAGGAAGTCTCAAGGATCTTTATGGCGTTCAGGTGGACAGCAGCTATTGGCCCATCACTGTACCTGCCATGACCGGCTTAGGGCTGTTGAGCTTGGATATTGCCTTGGACAGCAGTGCCTGTGTCATCTCTTTGATGAACAAAGATTTGAAACCCGTTCATCGCACTCGCAGCTCAGGTGCTCTTCGATGGAATCTTCCTCCAATACCTCCTGGTAAATATCAAGTCTGGATTTTCAAGGATGAGAATGGAGACGGGGAATGGACCCGTGGAAACTTTGACCTGAAGCGACTACCCGAGCCGGTTTACTTTCAGCAGGAACCTATCAATGTGAGGGCAAATTGGGAGATGGAAATGAGCTTGGAGCCTGTTTTCACCGAATAGCGAAATCGTCAGCATCCAGTCCAACTGGGAACTTCGCCCTGAAATTTCTCAAGAACTCTACATCCAGTTCTGTTTTGAAATTCCCTTCTTTCTTTCCGGCATCAAGGACAGGGTGACCCACAGGATCGATAAGCACAGAACCCCCAAGGTAATCCAATCCTTTGCCGTCCTTCCCCGCGCGATTCACACCTAGGCAGTAAGCGATATTCTCCATGGCTCGCGCTCGTATAAGGCCTTCCCATGCATGGTGTCTGGCCGCAGGCCAATTGGCCACGTAGATCAGAAGGTCGTAAGCATAACCAAGCTCCTGTGAGTACTGATTCCTGGACCAGACCGGAAATCTAAGATCATAACAGATTTGAAGACGCACTTTCAGTCCATGCCAGTCCACGGTCACCTGGTCTTGTCCAACCTTGAAATGCTGGTCCTCCCCTGCCATTCTGAAGAGATGCCTCTTATCGTAGTGCTGGATACGCCCTCCTTCCGTCACCCAGCATAGGCGATTATAGTGGTCCCCATCTTCCTCGATGATGAGGCTACCTGTGATGGTACACTTCAAGGATGTGGCCTTCTGTTTCATCCACTGTACGGTTTCACCTGCCATGGATTCAGAGACACCAGGACGAGGTATGGTGAAGCCCGTATTGAACATTTCAGGAAGGACGATGAGGCTACCTTCCTCTGGTTGTCCAATAAGAACATCTAGGTGAGCCCTATTCGCAGGGGCATCTTCCCAACGGATATCGGATTGGATGAGATGAATGTTCATAGCTGTCTCAAGAGTTGGGCCGCCTGTTCCAAGGTCTCCTCGTTCTTTGCGAAACAGAACCTCAGGTACTGCTGCTCTGGTGGGTCCCCATAGAAGACCGAGATAGGAATGGAAGCGATACCTTTTTCCTTGGTCCATTGCTTGGCTACCTCAATGTCTGTTCTCATGTCGATATCTGAATAATCCAGCAGCTGGAAATAGGTTCCTGCACTTGGCACGAATTTGAATCTGGACCCTTCTATTGCTTTGCAAAAGAAATCGCGTTTCTGCTGATAGAAGTCGTTGAGCTCCAAGTAGACTTCCTTTTTCTTCAAGAATTCCGCTAAAGCATGCTGAATGGGTCGGTTCACGCAGAAGACATTGAACTGATGAACTTTCTTGAACTCAGTCATGATCGGCTCAGGACCAGCGCAGTAACCGATCTTCCATCCAGTGGTGTGAAAGGTCTTACCAAAAGACGAGACCAAGAGACTGCGTTCCCTTAGACCTGGGAATCTGGCCACACTCTCATGAATTCGTCCATCGAAGATGATATGCTCATAGACCTCATCGCCCAGAACGATGACCTCGGTCCCCGTCAATCGCTGTTCCAACCATTTCATAGATGACTCTGAGATGATATGGCCCGTTGGATTATGCGGTGTGTTGATGATGACCATACGGGTCCTATCACTGATGGCATGATCAAGAGCATCTGTATCCAAATCTGCTTTAGCCATATCAAAAGATACCCTGACCACAGTTCCTCGAGCCAGTTCTATCGCAGGGGCATAGCAGTCATAGGCTGGCTCCACGATGATGACTTCTTCACCCGGATGGACCAAGGCCATGATGGCCGTGAAGATGGCTTGGGTAGCCCCGGCCGTGATGCATATTTCTGAGACCGGATCATAGGAGTGGCCATGCTGCCCCTCTATCTTCTCCGACACCGCTTCCCGTAGCTCCATAAGACCAGCCATAGGTGCGTATTGGTTATGTCCTGCATCGATGTGTTCCTTCACCAGGCGTTTCAAGTCAGGATGCCCATCGAAATCGGGGAAGCCTTGGGAGAGATTGATGGCCTGATGCTCTTGGGCCAAGGCACTCATCACAGTGAAGATGGTCGTACCTACTTTGGGTAATCGGCTGCGCAGATGAAGGGCCATTGGATGAAGGTATCAAATCACTCTATATCTTCTTGGATTCTTCTTTTCAGCATGCCTGAATTACCTCTTATTTCATCATAGCAACTTGCACAATACGTGTACATTCAGGGTGAAACAGAACCTCTCTTCCCTTCATGAATAAAATCATGATCTTCCATGGATCCAACGTCTATGCCACAAAATGGATGCCTAGGTCCCACGCTATCTGCCTTCCAGGTCTGGGCATTATAGTTTCTGCCTCTGATGGAGACCCAGATCTCCATCTCCTCCGGCATGAATTCGGGCATGTCTTGCAGCGAAGGAAGACCGGTGTTCTGTTGTTCTATTTACGTATAGGGATACCCAGCCTCTGGAGTGCCATGAGAGCGAGATTCGGTCAGCACCGTCACGCCCTTCATCCTGTTGAGATGGATGCCAATCTACAGGCCTTCACCTTTTTCCGATCACCTCCCGACTGGGCACACGATCGATTTCCTTTGCCTCCAGCTCATCAATCTCCATTTTATGGAAGGGTGATAAAGGACGGGGGATAGATCGCCCGATAAGGTTGGATGTCAGAGAGCACAGGAACATCCCTATGGCCACAGGAATCAGGCCATTATCCAAAAAGACACTCACGACACCTCCGATCAATCCACCCATCATGAGGATGAACATGCTGTTCAAAGAGGTCGCACTTCCACTCAATTCATCATAATGACTGATATAGACAGCCGAGGCATTCGGATTGACCAAGCCCATCGCTCCCACGGTTCCAACCAAAAGGAAAAAGGTTGGATACAATGAAGCTTGGAATAAAAGCACATAGATCAAGAGCAATGTGGAAAAAGAGAATTGGACGAGATTCCCAGCAGTGAATAGGAAGTGAGGATGCACTGTCTTCATGCGGTGCATAGAATACCTTATAAAGCCCATCATCAAGATGACATTGGCTCCAAAGAAAATCGGGAATCTGGATGGACTCACTTTGAAATGCTCCATATAGATGAAAGCCGAGTTGGTGACGAAGATGAGCATGACCGCAGCCGAGAAGCCCATACTCAGGACATAGAGAATCACCCGACCGTTCTCATCATTCCTTCGTTCGATGACCTGTTTGAATTGAGAAAAGATGCGATTGAAATCCAAGCGTTTCTTCTCCACCACTCTGGATTCGGGAATCCCAAAGATGTAGATGAGGGCCGCCATCAAGATGAAGGTGAACATGGACAAAAAGATGGCCTTCCATCCCAATGGCAGGAGAACGGAACCGATCACCGGGGCCAAAAGGGGCATGAGCAGCATGATCATGGTGACCACCGCATACTTGCGCCCTGCAATATGAGGGGGATAGACGTCTCTTATGCTCGCCATACAGATGACCGAAGTGAAGCCTCCACCTATCGCCTGTATGAACCTCAGCACCTTGAGTTGGAAGATATCGCCAACGAACAGAATCAAAAAAGTAGAGACCAAGAGGATGGCGAGTCCTGATAGCCCTATGACCTTTCGGCCTAGTTGGTCTGAGAATGGTCCTCCAAAAACCTGTCCTAAGGCATAGCCGATGAGAAATGCACTGATCGTCTGATTCATCTGGAAGACTTCCACGTGGAAGGCCACTGCCATGCTCGGAATGGCGGGTAAGTATGCATCTATCGCAAAGGGGACGATGGCTGCCAACATCCCGAAGAAAGGAAGGAAATAACGGGGAATTGGAATTCGGGTCTGATCCATAAAGCGTTTCAGTGCAGAAGCCTGTTGATATGACTAGGGTCCTTGGATCCTGAACGTATAAGTGGGGTTGTCAGCTTATCCATTGAAAAGACTCCAATATTGGGAAATTGGATGCCAAGGAGAGTGGGAATGAGTTGAGTACGGTTCGAAATGAGTCAGTCTATGACCTCGGCAAGAATAACATCATCCCTGTCGATGAAGAGAAGATCATCAGCATGCACAGTTGGATTGATCCTTCCTGAAACGGTCATGCAACTCTTTGCTGCTGAAGACCAGGCCATTCTCAGTCTCCCATATCACTCCGTAAGCCTGTTTGCCACCTCTGAATCTGAAGTGGCAATGCCTGTCCAAGTATTGAGTGAGTTGTTGGTCTCCCATGCCATCAAGATAGACAAAGGTCATGTATTCAAGCTGGAAAACGCCCCTCCGTTATCAACAGGATATGCAACCCTAAGGGCTTGACTTAAAGAATATTGACTAAAAACTCAAGGAATGGACCAGGGCATCCATCTCTATCATGTAATCACGTTTGTCGAATTTGGGAGCAAAAACGTAACCGTCCACGGTGATTATTCGTCCTTGCTTTTCATCCACCACGGAGAGGCTGGTAAATGGCCCACCCATGATAGGTTTATCAAACCTCCAAAGACCTTTCAGTTCAGTAGCGAACTGACTGCTGAAGGTCACAGTATCCAATTCAGCTGGGAGTCTCGTCTCCACTCTCATCCCCTCCAAGAATACGCTCTTGATGACCTTTCCCATCATACTGTCACGGTGAGCGATCAATGAGCTCATGCTGAACAAGGAGTCCGAATCATAGGGATAGGTATAGACCATGACCCCCATCATGACATCATGAGGGATTCCGCTCAGATAATCCACCCGTTCTCTTCGGAACCACATGTAGTCCTTTCCTTTATCCGCCAAGACAAAGTCCCTGTGCAGGCTCAGGTCCACATTCAAGGTAGTCTTCAAGTCGGCACTGAGTGTTCCGCTTTCTACCCCTCGGATGTACTCCTCCACTCGCTCCCTATCCTTGATAGTGATGTCGTTCAAGACCTGCGGACCCTTTTCCTTGAACTCTTGAACAAAGGTCTCTGCGTCCAATGCATGAAACGTATAGACTCCTTGATCCTTTGCCCATTGCTCACCCTGCGAGATGACCCTGGGTTCCACGTTGCGCGCATTGTCTTCTATATCTGCGATGATGATCGTGCGATTCATCCTCAGCAATGAATTGAACTTTCTTTTAGGTACTCTGATGATATTGAATCTGGGTTCTGATTGGGGAAGGATGCGATATGGCTCTAACATCGCTTTTCTGAGTACCTCGCCAGGTTCCCCTTCCCAGTAGCCATCATCCATTACTACGACCACATCGGCTGGAGCTCCAGAAAACCTTTGAAGCGCGCGCTTTACAGGTTCATCCGAACATGATGAGAGTAAAATTAGACCTAGAATGATGCAGAAAGCGACTCGCATATCAGGAGACGCGCACCTTTTGTCCCGGCTTGAGGCGCCTGAAATCCAAGTGCGCATTCCATTTCTTGATCTGTTCCACAGAAACTCCATTATATAGCTTGGCTATATCCCATAACGTATCTCCGCTCCTTATGGTATGATATCGCGTTCCTTCCTCCGGAGGAGTCTTAGCTGGCACAGTGGTGTCGGGTTGATTCTTAGCCAATGCTGGCTCACCTGGTTCTTTGTAGACAACCAATTTCTGTCCTGGATAGATTCTGGATTCGGAGATGTTATTCCAATATCGCAGTTTAGAAACCGTCACGCCATGCCTGCTTGCAATTGTTCCCAGCACATCTCCCGACTTGACCGTGTAGATATGTTTATCTTTTCCGCTGGTGCTATATGGATTGCTTGGAGCAGTAGTACCGGCCAGTGCAGGCTTTGGCGCTGCAGGAATGACGGGAGCCTTGTAGGTCCTGATCTTCTCAGCATTCATGAGAAAATCACCCACATCTGCTCTTGGCAGTGTCAACGTCTCGGTTCTTCCTGTATTAGGAATATGCCCCTTCGTATACTGAGGATTCAAGGCAAAAAGGTCATCCATCGATGTTCCGGTGAAGGCTGAGATCTGGTTGAAGTCCATAGGGCCTTTCACCATCAGCGTGTCGCTTTCTAAATACCTATGCTCAGGTTCAATGGGGAGGATGCCATGTTCCCCATTGTAATTCATGACATAGTTCACTGCGATGAACGCAGGAACATAGCCTCTTGTTTCCCTTGGCAAAAAGGCCCATATGGCCCAATAGTCATTCTTACCTCCAGCCCTTCTTATCGCCTTGTTCACATTACCTGGGCCGCTGTTGTAGGCGGCTAAGGCCAGATTCCAATCTCCATAAAGCCCATAGAGATGCTTGAGGTATTTGCAAGCCGCTTCAGTGGAAGCCAAAGGAGACCTGCGCTCATCGATGTAAGAATTGATGCGCAAGCCATTCTCCTTAGCAGTGTAGTACATGAACTGCCAAAGCCCAGTGGCTCCCGCTCTCGAACGGGCTGTAGGCCTCAGAGCTGACTCCACAATGGCCAAGTACTTCAATTCCAATGGCAGTTCTTCTCGATCCAGTATCTCTTCGAACATCGGGAAGTATGTCTCTGCACGTCCAAGACATAAAGCCGTCCCCTGTGCATTATTGCTGAGATATGAGGTGATACTACCCCTGACATGCCTATTGAAATCCAACCTGAACGGAGAAAGGGCATCCAACTCGGCCAGTCTCACAATGAACACACTATCCGGTATCATCGCGATCTCGGCCCTGGTAGCACCAATGCTATCTAAAGGCCCTTTAAGGTATTCTCGGGTCACCACAGGCAGGAGCATCGAATCCAAGGCGACCATCTCTATCATGTCCTCAATGACCTGATTTTCAGGGGTTTTGCTCGTATCCTTCTCCACTAAGGCATAGCCATGTGAATCAGCACCTAACTGAGCGCATAGCGAGGATTCAAGTCCAGACATGGACAGCATGAGCAGTATAATGATGGCTTTATGCATGCGCATATTTCAATGTGTACGCAATCCGTGTTAAAAAAGATACATCAGTTCGTTCGGCCATCTTTTGGTTCTGCGTCATCGAATTAAATCAAAAATAAATGCTGCAGAACTAATAACGGAAAAAAGTATCAGTGTTGCATGGTGCGCTCTGCGATATCGAAGAGCACGTCCTCGTGAAAGGCCTTGGCCAAGAATTGAATACCCAGAGGCATACCATCATCTGCGGTGGCAAGCGGAAGTGAGATTGCAGGAAGTCCTGTCAGATTTGCCTGAACGGTGAAGATGTCCTGCAGGTACATGGAAATAGGGTCCTTGACACTGTCTAAAGCGAAAGCCACCGTAGGGGTGGACGGGGTCATAATCAGATCATAGTCCGAGAGTATCTCCTCTGTCTTTTCCTTCACCAATCTCCTGAGTTTCTGAGCTTTGGTGTAGTAGGCATCGTAATAGCCCGCACTCAGCACAAAAGTTCCCAGAAGTATCCTGCGCTTCACCTCTTCTCCAAAGGCTTCACTCCTTGACAGCACGTAAGTGCTATTGATATCCTTCGCTTCTTCGCTTCTGTACCCATAATGGATGCCATCAAAGCGGGCTAGGTTACTGCTAGCTTCTGCTGTGGTGAGGATATAATAAGCAGGAATGATGCTTTCAAGGAGAGGAAAAGGAACGGCCTCGACCGTATGTCCTGCTGCTTCGAGTTTGCGCACCTGCTCTTCGAAGGCTTGCTTAACAGAAGGCGTCATGCCTTCACTCTCCATGCATTCTTGAAGGTAGGCGATTTTAAAGGGTTTTTCTCCAGCTCCTTGGAATGGCTCGACCTTTTTACTGGACGTAGTGCCGTCCATGATGTCCCTGCCGGCCATGATCTCATATAAGAGGATACTATCCTCTATAGAGCGACTCAGTGGGCCTATCTGGTCAAAAGAACTTGCATAAGCGATAAGGCCATACCGGGAAATGCGCCCATACGTAGGTTTAAGCCCAACCAATCCGCAGAATGATGCAGGCTGACGTATACTTCCCCCGGTATCACTTCCGAGTGCCATAAGGCACATCCCTGCAGCCACAGCCGCAGCCGAACCTCCTGAAGAACCTCCTGGTACTCTATTTTCATCCAATGGATTCCTGACAATCCCATAAGCCGAATTCTCATTGGAGCTCCCCATGGCGAATTCATCACAGTTGCATCTTCCAATAAGAATGGCATCCTCAGCCAATAAGCGTTCTATGGCAGTAGCCGAGTAGATGGATTCGAATCCTTCTAGAATCTTCGATGAGGCAGTGACTTTATGGCCCGTGATGCAGATGTTGTCCTTCACAGCGATGACCGCCCCGGCCAATCTACCCGCTGTTCCGTCCTTGATCTTGGACTGTATGGCTTCAGCACGTGCTTTAGCCTCCTCTTTCCATACCTCCAGGAAGATGTTCAGATGTGTTCTTTGCTCGATTCGAGCCACATAATGCTCTACCAGATCTGGTAAGCTCAACTTACCGGCATCCAAATCAGCCTTTATAGAGGAAAGGTCCGTATAATCCTGCACAGGTTGGGGTTAGGCGTCTTTATCCTTCGTGTCGTCCTTGGTGGCATCCTTGAACTCTTTCATGCCCTGGCCTAGACCACGCATGAGTTCTGGAATCTTCTTACCACCGAAGAGCAGCAAGAGTGCAACGACAATGATGGTGATCTGCCCTGGGCCGAGCATTCCTAGTATGATGGGAGATAGACACATCCGTTCAGAGGGATTTAGGGCGCAAAGATAGCCCTTTCAGGTCGATTCTCATCTAGCGATCCAGCTCGAAGGATCCAGCTTCTTCATCCCATCTGAGGTGACTTGCCAGATTTCCAGATGGGCCTCTGATCGGCCTTGACCGTCAATGAGCACACCTATGCGCTGTTTCGTGTCCACCATTTGGCCTTTAGCCACCAAAACCTCTTTTAAGTTGGAATAGACCGTCCTGTAGGACCCATGCTTGAGGACCACTGCCAATCCCTGACCAGGTATCTCGATGATGCCACTGACCTCTCCTTCGAATAAAGCCCTCACCATGGCCTGTGACTCCGTTGCGATATCGATGCCATTATTCGTGACTTGGATGCCAGGAAGGATAGGATGCGAATGCGTGCCGAAGTTGGAAGTGACCACGCCTCGCTCCACCGGCCATGGAAGTTTGCCTTTGTTCTGCGTGAAATTATTCGCGCTCAATTCTTCTTCAGGAGTGAGTGAGAAGCCTGGAGGAGCATCCGACTTCTTATTTCGTTTCAGTTCCTCAGCGATAAGCTTTTCTATGGCCTGATTCAATTCCCGCTGTTTCCGCTCATAGGTCTTCAGCTTCTCCTTAAGACCCTTTTCATCTGACTTGAGTTCAGCAAGCGCAGACTCCTTCACCTTCCTATCCTTATCCAAACTGGCCTGCGCCTTCTTCTGATCATCCAAGAGAACTAACTTGTCCTTTTTCTGTAGTTCGATCTCCTCATTCTTCTTGGTCAAAAGGGACTTGGTCTCAAGGATCTCTGTGCTTTGTTCCTGCCTGTAGGCCGCCACGTCCTTAAGATATCTCATCCTGCGCCATGCCTGGTAGAAATCGTCTGAGGCGAAGATGTACATCATCTTATCATAGCTACTGTTGTTCCTATAGGCCAGATAGATGAGTTTCGCATATTCTTCCTTGAGCGCTTTGAGCTCCTCTTCTTTCAGACGGATGGTCTCCTTGTTCTCATCGATATCCTTCTCTAGACTGCTTACCTCTCTCGAGATGGTGCGCATGAGATCTTTTCTCAACTGGATCTGCTTGTTCAAGAGTTCCAACTCGCCCTGGGTGCTCTGCTGGGCTTTTTTTGAATTGGAAATAAGCTCATTAGTGAGCTTTATATCGTTCAAGGTCCGTTGCCTTTCACTTTGAAGCTCCTCCTTGGACTGAGCTTGAATGGTCAGTGTGGCCAATAGGATTATGGAGAGCAGCACGATCTGTCTCATAGCTCCATGGGTTTGAATTTCTCAGGAATGGAAAACGGAAAGGAGGTGACCTCATTGAGCTTGATCCGAGAATACTCCATTGTTATTGCAGTCTCAGTTCTTCGGTCCGCAAAGGCATACTCCACCGAACTGGGGATGATCTGTGCCTCCAAGGCGGTAAACCCTGAATAATCTGCCTGAATGCTTCTCAGGTTCAGAAGGTCTGTGATGATACAGCGCATCAGTTTGGCATCCTGCGGCCTTACCCAGTAGCGTTTCAAGGTCAGGGCCTCCTCATCTTCCCCGAATCTCCCCAGGATCTCCGAATGGACTTCGTCATCGATGTTCAGTGAATCGGGGCTCTCTGGATTTCCAGAGTCTAGACGTTCTGCCGCTCTGCGCACCATGGTAGATGATTTGGTGGTCAAAAGGTAGGCTCCGTCATCCTTCGAGCCTTTGAACTTCTCCGTTTCATCAAAGAGCGCTGGATTGCCAACGATCATATCCTGCAAGAGCTTGAAATCAAAGGTGATGGACATCTTGGATTCGATCAAAGAGTAGTCCCCGAGGTAATAGGTGTCATTCCACTTATCTATGACTTTCAGGCTGTCAGGTGTGAGGATGATCCTGGCCACTTCGATCCCCAAAGCCGGTGAGATGGACAACCAGATGATGCTATCTCTGCGCATTCTCAAATTGGCTTTGAAACTCTGCTTCTTATCCGGTGTGATCACCTCTGTACTCAGCTTCGCGCTGAGCCAATCGTAGTTCAATTGAGCATCTTGCATTTTAGCCATGATGACGCTTGGATTAGCCGCCCCTTCAAGGATGGCACCCCCCCTTTTTTTGGAACAGGCTGTCATTGAAAGCAGCAGGATCAAGCCAAGGATGGAATACCTCACAAACGGTCGAGCGCTATAGCCGAAGTTTTGTTTCATTCGACCAGGGTTCCTGTACTGACCTTCTGAGGTAGCAGTTCAGAAGCGTCATCAAAGGCTTGCGCTTTCTTCCATTGGACTAGCGCTTCGGATTTCTTGTTCTGCTTGTAGAGGATGTCCCCATAATGCTCGAGGACCGCTCCGCTGTTATCCCCTCCATTCTTCATGGCCTTCTCTATCCATTGCTGGGCTTCTGTGTAATTTCCCATCTGATAGAGCACCCATGCGTAAGTGTCCTCGAAAGAAGCCGAGCCTGGCATGATCTCATTGGCCTGGATGGCCATGGTCTGCGCCTTATCCAATTTCTCCTTTCTCAAGGAAAGGTAATAGCTGTAGTTATTCAGGACATAGACATTTTCTGGGGAGATGGACAAGGCTTTGTCAAAAGCCTTGTCAGAATCGGAATGGTGACCCAATTGGTGATGTGCATCCCCCAGATTGGAATAGAAATCGGTGAGGATGAGATCATTGTCTATGACCATGATCTTGCCAGATTCAAGGATGTCGACCGCTTCAGCATGCCTGCCCAGTTGATTGAGGGCAATACCATTAAGGAGATAGAAATCAGGACTTGCAGGGAAAAGTTCAAGTGCCTCTTCGCTGTCCTGTCTCATGTGCTCATAGTTCTGGGTATAAGAGTCTATGGCCAAGATCTGTGACCAGATGATGTTCTTGCTGGCATCCCTTTGAACGGCTTCGAGAAAAGCGTTGCGGGCTTCTTCATATCGCTCATCACGCATTAATAGATCACCATAGACGGCATAGGCCTTAGCTTCGCCAGGATAGACATCCATAAGCTTCCTGCTCAGTTCATAGGCTTCTTCCCTGCGGGCGAGGTCTGTCTCACTCAGCTCATAAAAGCCAAGAAGGATGCCCATCTTGGAGTCGATGTCGATGAGCTCATCCTGGAACCCGAGCATGATGGACTCCCTGGCTTTCTCCTTTTCTCCATTTTCATCATAGAATTCATAAAGGGCCAGATGTACGCGCCCGTTTTCGGGATCGAACTCTAGGATTTTCATATAATTCTGCATAGCAAGGTCTGTCTTACCTTGGCTCTGATAAAGCTCCGCCAACATGCCATAATAGAGCGGGTCCGTTGGGTTGGTCTTTAAGGCTTTTTTAAGCTCTTCCTCAGCTTTGGTAATCATGCCTCCTTCCATGTAGAGCAAATGTTTCTGCTGAAAGAGTTCTTCCGTGAAGCCTATTTTCTGTTCAAGCTTATCCAGTTCTTTAATGGCTCCTTCCAAGTCCCCTTGACCGTATTTCACCATAGAGAGTTCATAGAAGGTCTCGAGTCTATCCGGGGCGATGACCTCTATCCGCTCATATGTCTTCTCTGCCTTGTCCACCTGTCCCAGATCCATGTAATTCTCTGCCAGAAGAGATAGGTACCAAAGGTTTGAAGGATCCAAATCGGCAGCCTGCTCCGCTAAGGGAAGAGCTTCAGCCACTTTCCCTTGCACTCTGTAGGTCAGTGCGAGATCATAGAGCACTGCATGGTTGTCAGGATCCATGCTCAAACAGGTCCTGAGTAGCTTGGCAGATTCATAGATATTTCCCAGACTGCGCTCCTTCAAGGCATCCAGATACGTAGAGGTGAGCACCATGCGCTCAGCCTCTGTCATCTCAGAGCCTTTGCCTTTGGTCGCAGTGAGTTTCTTGTCTGCCGAAGGCTGGCATGAGGTGACTAGGAAGAGAAGTATGAAGAGGAATGAGATTCTATGCATGTCTTTCCTGAAACAAAGCCCATGCCTATATGCTTGAGCGTGGTTAAAATTAGTCCTTGATCGCATGGTCTCTCGGTGTTCTCTCACTATCAGTTCACGCCTGTATGTCCAAAACCGCCCGCACCTCTGGAAGTGGCCTCCAGATCAACTACACCTTCCCATTCTATGGGTTCATACTTGGCCAAGACCATCTGAGCAATACGCTCCCCATCCTTGACTTCGAAGACTTTGTCCGATAGATTGACCAGTAGGACTTTGACCTCTCCCCGATAGTCTGCGTCTATGGTTCCGGGAGCGTTCAAGACCGTAATACCGTGTTTATAGGCCAGACCACTTCGGGGTCTGATCTGAACTTCTGTGCCATGGGGAAGAGCCATGAAGAGCCCCGTTGGAATGAGTGCACGCTCCATGGGTTGCAATCTGATTGGTTCAGGCAGGAAGGCTCTAAGGTCCATTCCTGCCGAATCACTTGTTGCATAAGCAGGCAATGGATGATGACTGGTGTTCTTGACAAAGACTTTGGACATGTAGTGCTGATCTGGCTTGCGAATATAGTGAGGCCTATGCGGCTCAAGCTCGGCTTGAACATTGAAATAGAGAATAGCAGATTAAATCATTCGTAATACACTGAACGAAAGATGCCTCCAATTAGTCCGCGCGTTGGAAGAAAGAAGCTGATAGAATAGAATACCCAGAGCTTCGAAAGAGGAGAGGCCAATTTGGGTTACAAGATTATTTCGAAAAGGACAGGTCAATTGGCTTCCTTCTCTTCGAAACCTAAGCGCCTCTAATGTATGGTTTTGCGTTGCACCAACAAGAAATTCACTTTATCTCTTTCCACATTCAACCTCTTAGCTGACAAGTCAACTACTAAGCCCACCAAAAGTGGAACGCCTGCGCAGATAGCCACTGTAGCTCCACCAATTACGAATAAGACACCTATCAGTATAGGCAAGACCTCCTCGCTCAGCAACAATAGACCTCCTAAGCCTGCAACGGCCCCTCCGGTAAGGACTCCAGACCCCCCAATGACCATTAAAGGCCCGCCTACAGTTCTTGAATGTCTTGTATTCTTGAGAGCTTTGATTTCAGTATAGAGCACTCTTTCTTCTCCCTTTTGAATTCCATCCTCAAATATGTCAGTGATGACCCCACTCTTCTTCTCACCATCCTCTAATTCCACTTTCATGTGATTCCCTGGCTTTAAAACCAAAGTCTTCTGTCTGTCCCCTTTCAAATAACTCATATATAAGTAATCATCAAGTTGATAATTGAGACTATCCGACTGTGAGAAGCCGCTTGATGCAAGAAAAACCAACAGAGAAAGGAATAGTAGGACTCGCATAGCTCGTATTGCTTTTAGAAAGCAATTTATGAAAATCTAGAGGGTTCTTCTCATAAGATCCCCGTACATCTTGCCCAAAGAATTGCACGGTCTGAATTGTCTATAGCCCTGATCATAGAGTCTCTTGTTTCTTCTTAGAATCACATGCAACTACACATTGTACTGTAGGTTCGCACAAGAGATAGCAGATTCCAAACTTTCAATAATAAGTGCATCTGAAGAAGATTAGGTTTCGTTCTCCTTATTCTCCCATGCGTAGAGCAAGCACTCGGTTCCTTTCCAAAAAGACAATAGTCAAGAGGTATCCGATGAAAAAGGCACCAGAAAGGAATAACGGTGAAAAAGGAAGATCCGCCTTCAAGTAGGTGTGCATCAAGTACATTCCGACTGCCAAGATCACATAGAAAGCAATACGCTTTAGTTCATAAGCGATAGGATAATGCCTCTGTCCGATGAAATAGCTCAGCAACATGATGGCCCCATAGGCAGAGAAAGTGACCCAGGCGCACGCCTTATAACCATATAAAGGAATTAAAATCGCATTCAGAATCAGGGTGATGGCCGCTCCCACCAATGCCATGAAAGCTCCGTAATGGGTTTTGTCTATGAACTTATACCAGAACGAGAGATTGTAGTAGATGCCTTGGTAGATGTTCGCCATGAGAAGGATAGGGACTATGCTGAGTCCGGCCCAATAGGCCTCATTGGGGATGAAGTATTTGAACACATCCAAGAAGAGCGTTACCATAAGGAATATGGAGCAGACGATGATGATGAAATAGGTCATCAAGGAAGCGTAGATTTTCTCGGCATCTTGCTTTCCTTGCCTTCCGAAATAGAAGGGGTCAGCGGCATAGCGGAAGGCCTGGATGAAGAGCATGATAACTATAGAGAGCTTATAGTTTGCCCCATATATACCCACCTGTTCCATGGTCGCCACCTCCCCGAGTTCATCAAAGAGGATGAACTTGAGCATGATGCGATCGAAATTCTCATTGACATACCACCCAATTCCAACCACCAGGAGCGGCAAGGCATACCTTAACATATCCTTTAAAAGCAGCCTGTCAAAACCCTTGGCTTTGATAAGTGCAGGAGAGAGGAGCAAGAATTTGGCAACTGAAGCGATGAGGTTGGCGATAAAGACATATCCCACGCCTATTTCGGGATTATAGAATGTATCTACCAGGAAGTTCGATTGCCCGGCTTGATACATAGGTAGGCAGTAGGCCAAGAAGAACAAGTTCAATCCAATGTTGATGGCCACATTGGCCATGTTGATGCCTGCGAACTTCAAGGCTTTGTCCTCTGATCTGAGTAGTGCCAAAGGAAGGGTAGAGATCGCATCCAGACCAACGATGATGGCGAACCATATCACATACTCCGTGTTATCCGGGTAATGCAGGGCAATGCCAATAGGTTCACTGAAGAAAGTAGCAAGGACCATGAAAATCAAGGAGCTAGTCAGCACACTTTTCACTGCTGTGGCAAAGACCAGATTCTTCTTGGATGATTCACCACTCATGAACCTGAAGAATGCCGTCTCCATACCATATGTAAGAAAGATGATGAGGAAGGCGACATAGGCATACATCTCAGTGATGATGCCATACTGCTCTGGGTCGAAGACGTTCTTGGAGGTGTAAAGAGGAGTGAGCAGATAGTTGAGCAAGCGGGCCACTATGCTGCTCAATCCATAAATAGCCGTCTGCCCGGCCAGCTTTTTCAAGGGATTAGCCAATGAGGCGCAGTCTTATAAGTCCTTCGTTCATCAAACCAGATTCACATTCAATTCAAGGATGATGGCCTTTCAACATATCCTCCAGATCAGACCCTACTCTCAGAAGGAGGCTTTACGCTTTTCCATAAATGCCGCAGTCCCTTCCATGAATTCAGGCTCGCCAAAGCAATTCCCAAATTCTTCGACCTCCTTCACATACCCATTGACACCATCCTTATACCCTGCATTCACTGCTCTGATGGCCGCTGATACGGCCATCGGAGAATTCCTACAGATCATGGCGGCATACTTTGCAGCGCTCTCCAGTAACTCACCTTGGGGCACTACGTAATTCACCAATCCCCATGTCAAAGCATCCTGAGCTGATACCATCGCTGCTGTGGTGATCATCTCTATGGCCTTTCCCTTACCGACCAATTGAGCCAATCGTTGAGTGCCCCCATAGCCAGGAATCACTCCCAGGCTGACTTCAGGCAGACCCATCCTGGCATTCTCTGAGGCCAGTCTGAAATGACAGGACATGGCCAATTCCAAGCCCCCGCCCAAAGCGAAGCCATTCACAGCAGCGATCACAGGCTTGCCCAAACTTTCAATCAGATCGAAGAGGATCTTCTGTCCATGAGCGGCCAGATGCCTGCCTGCATCTTTGTCATAGGCCGCGAACTCCTTGATGTCCGCCCCCGCGACAAAGGCCTTTTCCCCACTCCCAGTGAGGATGATGACCCGCACATCTCTCTCCTTCTCCGCTTCCATCAAGGCTCGACTGAGTTCCTGAATGGTCTCTGTATTGAGCGCATTGAGTTGGGAGGGGCGATTGATGGTGATGAGACGGACCTGAGACGTGTCATCTAAAAGGATGTTTTTGAAGGACATGGAAAATCGATTTTCTAGCACGAAGATAAGCTCCTTCTTCAGTTCAGAATTCCAATCTGAATTGATGGTGGAGATCCATTCTTGTTGGATGTACCTTTGGCCCCATGTCGGAGAGGGTCATTCTGCTTGCCATTTCAGGAGGAATAGATAGCATGGTCATGCTGCACCGAATGAATGAGGTCCACGGTAACAAGGCGCTTGCAGTGGCCCATTGCAATTTCCAATTGCGGGGTTCTGAGAGTGATGAAGACGAGCGGTTTGTAGGAACCATTTGTCAGAACATGGATGTCACCTTCCACAGTCGAAGCTTCCCCACTTCTGACTACGCGGCTGAGGGGGGGCTCAGTATACAAGAGGCCGCCCGTGAACTGCGTTATGCATGGTTCTTCGAGTTGATGAGCACCCATCAGTATTCGGCCGTGGCAACAGCCCATCACTCGGATGACAGCATTGAGACCTTTTTCATCAACCTCCTACGGGGGACCGGTCCAAAGGGACTTTCAGGAATTCAAGAGGACAAGGAACGGCAGCTCATTCGACCACTTATGGACATGGACCGAGAGGATATCATGGCCTATGCTCGGTCTCATGGAATCAACTGGCGAGAGGACCGTTCCAACGCTAGCATGACGTACCTGAGGAATGCCATTCGGCATGAGTTAATTCCCACATTGCAGGTATTGCGTCCAGGCTTCAAGAAGGTGATGCAACGCAATATGGCCCAACAGAAGGCCTTGTCATCGCTCCTTGATAGAGCCGTGGAGGACTACGAAACTCATTACTTCCAGAAGGAAGGTGAGAGCATACGCATTTCAAAGAGACGGATGGTCTCATCCTCACTCAGGCACTAAGGCCGTATGGTTTCACTCCAGATCAAGTGGAGAACATCTTGGTGACAACAGAGAGCGGCAAACAGGTGCTCTCTATCAGCCATGTCATTTCCACGGACCGAGGAGACCTAGTTATGAGCCCGTTGAGTGAACCTCCTGAAGGACCTTGGAGCATCTCGGAAAGTTTGGACACCTCAGCATTGCCATTCGAACTAGAAGTAACTCCATTGAGAGAATTACCTAAGTCATTGGATCGCGATGACCATGTGGCCTACTTGGATCCCGAAAAACTACAATTCCCATTAGAGATAAGGGCATGGAAGGATGGGGACCGATTCAGACCCCTGGGAATGAAAGGTTCAAAGCTGGTCAGTGATCTCCTGACCGACCTCAAGGTGCCTCTGCATGAGAAAGCATACACCTATGTTCTGCTCAGCGATGATGAGATTGCCTGGGTCATCGGAAGACGGATTTCAGATGTCTTCAAGTGCACAGAAGGGCAAGCCTGTCTCCACTGGAGGTACCTGCCCTGAGATTATATTTGAAAGGATTATGGATACAGACAAAGAGCAGAAGGCACAAGCACTCTATCTCATGCTTGCAGCAATCTTCATCTCAAGTTTGGTGGCATGCAATCTGATATTCCAGAAGTTCTTCTTCTGGGCCCCTTTTGCGTGGTTCAACATCGATTACCAATTCGAGATCAGCGTAGGACTCATTCCTTATCCCATCACCTTCTTGGTCACGGATCTCATCTCGGAATTATATGGACAGAAGAAAGCGAATCGGGTGGTCATGGCGGGCCTTGTGGCTTCGGTTTTCGTTCTTGGGATCGTTCTGGTCTCCATGAATGTACCCGCCACCTCATGGTCTCCTGTGGATGACGAGACCTTCTCAGGTGTCTTTGGGCTGACAGGCCTAGCGGTATTCGCCTCCATGATGGCCTATCTCTTTGCCCAGTTCATCGACATCCGCATCTTCCATTTCTGGAAGCGCCTGACGAAAGGCAAAATGCTCTGGCTACGTAATAATTTTTCGACCATTCCCAGTCAATTCGTTGATACGCTCTTAGTCCTTGGACTTTTATGCGGTTTCGGGGTGATCCCTTGGGACAAATTCTACATCCTCTTCTTGAATGGCTTTATCTATAAGGTGGTCATCGCTCTATTGGACACCCCATTGTTCTACATCACAACGGCTTGGGCCAGAAAATCCTTCGGACTCGGCCTCAACGATGAACTCTGAACCAACAGGAATCCAAGGCCATTGGCAATTGCTGATGATCCTGACTTGATGCTTGTCTTAACTTTGGCCATCTTATCCGCGTATATCCCTCTGTTTATGAACAGATTATTCATCTTCTTACTTGCCGTTCTACTCAGCCCTCAGTTAGCTGAATGTCAGATCCTGGAACCAGTCAAGTGGACTTATAACACCAAGGACCTAGGTCAGGGCCGTTATGAAGTCATCTTCCATGCTGAGATGGAGGGAAAGTGGCATGTCTATAGCCAAAACCTTGGCGAAGATAAGATCGGTCCCATTCCGACCAGTTTCAGCTTCCTGGATAGCAAGGACTTTCGTCTTGATGGAAAGGTGAAAGAAGGGACCCCTGTGGTCGAATACGACCCGAATTTCGAAATGGACCTGGCCTACTTCGAGCATAGCACTGATTTCAAACAGACCATCACCTCCACCTCCACAGCCCCCTTCCATGTCAGAGGTTCCTTCGAGTACATGACCTGTGATGACAAGCAGTGCATCTTTCCTGACCCTGTCGAGTTCGAACTGTTGGTAAGCCCTAAGGCGAAGCCCACAGAGAAAGTTGCCACCGGAACGACTCCAACTCCAATAGAGGTGTTCGCGCCAATGAGCTCTTTCCCAATAGAGCCAAGCTCTCCGACCGAGGAAGTCCACTCTGGCATCCTGGAACCGGTCTCATGGTCCTATGTGGCGAAGGCCGTGGAAGGAACCGAGGCGGAGTATGACCTCATACTCACAGCCAGCATCGACTCCCACTGGCACCTCTACGCCATGGATTT
>JAQCAN010000231.1 GCA_027621335.1 Bacteroidota bacterium | reverse complement strand
CATGACCGATATGAAGGGGGCCAGTGGCATAAGGAAGGGCAGAGGTGATAAGGTAGCGTTGCGGCACGGAAGCTGTTTTGAAGAGGGCAAATATAGCCCTCTCATGGCCCTCTTCCACGCAGGATGAGCAGGAGGATGTAGATAAGTCTTCAGGTTATTCAAGGTCAAAGCGGGCATTTATGCCAACTTGCAGCATGCACATGATCATTCCACCTGCGCTTCAGCCTGGCGACACCATCCGACTTATTGCAACGGCCCGATATGTTCAAGAAGAGCTGGTTCAAAGCACTGAAGAGCGTCTGAGAAAGGAGGGCTTCCAAGTACAGCAAGGAAAGAACCTCATGGCCCGTCACTTCCAGTTCGCAGGAACCGATGCCCAGCGCAAGGCCGACCTGCAGACCGCTATGGACGACCCTGCGGTGAAGGCCATCTTCGTCATGCGTGGGGGCTATGGTTCTCATCGCATCTTGGAGGGCTTGGATTTCCAGGGCATCAAGACCCACCCGAAATGGCTGGTAGGCTTCAGCGATGTGACAGCCATCCATGGCTTGTTCCAAAGTGAGGGCATAGCTACTCTACATGCGGCCATGCCCAGCACCTATTACCAGAGTTCAGAAGAGGTGGTCGCTAAGATTCCGGGGATACTCAAAGCGGGTCAAGGCACGGACTGGGTCTTGGAGACGCATGAGATGTCCATTCCAGGGGAGGCCGAAGGAAGACTGGTAGGTGGGAATCTCTCTGTACTGAACAGTATTCTGGGCACTGAATGTTTTCCCGTCAAAGAGGGCGATATCCTGATGATCGAGGACCTGGATGAGATGCTCTACCATGTGGACCGAATGATGTTGCAGCTGTCGCGAGCTGGTGTCTTGAAGAAGCTCAGTGGCCTCGTGATCGGAGGATTCAGTGCCATGAGGGACAATACTGAGCATTTCGGCTTCAGCAAGGATGACCCCTTCGGGATGAGTGCTGAGGAGATCATTCTCGGTTATGTCAAAGAGCTCGGTATTCCTGTGATGGTGGGAGCACCCGTGGGTCATATTCATGAGAATAGGCCGATGGTGTTGGGAGCTGGTGTCAAGCTTAGCATTGATGACCTTGTGTCTCGAATGGGACACTGAACCCATTAATCCTTCATTATCTTGATAGTCACTGGCTTTTCAAGACCAAGCTGGAGCAGATAAAGCCCTTCTCCAACATCTTTAGGACTGACCCATTCCTGAGCTATCACCCCTGTGTCCAGCAGTCTTCCTTGTAGGTCGCTGAGGCGGTAAACGGTGCCTGGTGATACTCCTGTCACCATAAAGCTTGTGCTGAAAGGGTTGGGATAGACCCCGATCCTATTATCTTGCGATATCTCCATATCTCCTGTCACTTCACCCCATTCGTTGAGACGATATAGGATGAGCCCATCCTGTTCCATTGAACTTGGATCTGAGAACCGTTCTGCACAGATGATAGCGCCCCCATCCTCTATGGTGATGAGCTTCCTGAATACGTAGCGTAGATCACCTCCCTCCCCTATGACCTTCTGCCACATAAGATTCCCAAGTGTATCGGACTTGATGACCTTGAGGTGATTGGCATAGGGCTCGTCCTCAGCACGGATATGCATTCCTATCATTAGATCCCCTTCTCCGTTCATGGAAAGGCTCTCATAGTATGAGCCCTCTATGGTGCTATCAGGGTTCTCAAAGAAGAACTCATCGATAAATCGGTTATGCTTGTCCATGCGCAGGATGAAGGGCGTCTCTTCTTCAATGTTATATGGACCAAGGATGGATGTTGCTGAAAAGGAGAAATAGCTCTCACCCAAATCCACAATCGAACTGGAAGCCACCAAGCCCAACCAATGGGAAGCAATGCTTTGAGGCCATAAGTCTACGATTGAGTCCAATTGTAGTTGCTCATCGTAGAAATGCAGAATCTCAGTATGTGCCCGCACGGCATGGAATCCCGGTCCACTGAAAGTAATGAACTGTCTACCTGGATTAACCATGAAGAACCCATTTGGGACGAAAAAAGGATTGGCCAACTGGACCGCTTCACCCCAATTCTTGCGGCAAAGGCTATAGGTGCCCAAACCGTCATAAGCCACGAAGGTCATCCCCGTCTCATCCTCTTGCTCCCCTTCAGAATAGTGCCAGCCCATCATCAGGTACTCCGTTTCCCAGGCGATGAGTTCCAAGTCCTCTGTGAATCTCAAGGTGTAGAAGAAGCAGGAGTCATTAGCCCCAAGGGGGGCGCTGGTGTCCCTCACCCTATTAGCTATGCCATTCAACCAGATCTCCCCATCCTTCATATGCAGCTTCCCGTGGGCCTGGTCATTAGCTCCTACGATCTCCTCGAAATAAATCTCTACGGAGTTGAGTACCTCCAGTTCATCGTTCAGTAAATAATGTCGCTGGAAGTAGGTCGTGTCCGTGATGTTCTGACTGGTGGAGACAACAAGCCCATCATTGAGCACGTACAGGTCGATAAGTTTCAGCTCATCACCTGACAGGTTCAATTGGGCCATACCGACTGTGGCCGATAACATCTGCAATAATAGAGCCCAATTTCTCATCATGTTCCTACATTCCGTGTGCCCATGGTGAAACGACAATTATGATAACGTACATGGGTGATTGCTGTAGTGTATAGTTGGGGGCCGAATACAACGGCACCAAAGTAACTGATGTTCGCTATACCTGGATTTGGTATTCCGCTTTGCTGGAATTCTTGGAATTCGGCATCAATGAATTCTATCGCATAAGCCAGATAGCCATTCATCCTTTCATAATTCAACAGCTCATCACCAACGGAAGCTGCTATCTCACAATAGTTGCCACATGAACTGGCCGCAAAGACATCAACTGGTGCGTCCTCACACCCACAGCTTGCCCCAACAATTGCCCACCAAGTGGACCACTGGCTGCCAGCCATATACACATAATCCATTCGCCATATTGGGCATAAGGCTATGGAAGGATCTGTGTACTGGTGATCATAGTTCCTAATATTTATATTGGTGAACCACACCTTTTCAGTCAGATAGAGTCCTGGCTGGCCGTTCCATGATGTATAGTCAAGAATATCATAATATCTATTAAGCTTATCGTTTATATGTATCCAAGCCGGATAGGGTTGGGCCGGATATCCGATATGTGCTGGCTGATTGGAATAATTATAAAGAGCTTCAGCGGCATAGGGATCGTCAATGATTGCAGGACCCATGGCATAATAGCTTTCGCCTTCTTGAAACCATGAGAAGTCAATATTACTCTCCTGGCTCTCAGCTACCAAGTAGCTTATCCTCAAATCTATTTGCTCAGAGGTGAAGTTGTGAACTTGGACATCGATGTACGTTATCCATTCATTGACTCCTAAATCCAAGGCATTCGAAATAAAATCTAATCTGTCACCAACCTGTTCAATATTAATCCAGACCTCTCCTTGTTCGTCAACTTCAACAATATCCAAGGATGAGCCAACTATAACCTCGCGTTTTGAATTACGAAACCTTGCGTCCGAATGCTGATAATTGGCTATCCCTTCTAAAGAATATATTGCCTCATCAAGAGGAATAATGTATGACCCTTTGACCCCGATCTCGACATCTTCTAATATCTCGATGTACTCCTTGATTACTTTCAAATCGCCTTTTTTGGCCAATTCTGTAGAGGAATAGTTCATATCAAATTGGCCGTTGATACCACGTTCGTAACGTAGAACGTCTTTAGGGCCAACATCTACCTCCTTCTTACAAGAAACCAGAAGAGCAAGGCTGATGATAAGAATTACTAAATTCTGTTTGGG
>JAQCAN010000230.1 GCA_027621335.1 Bacteroidota bacterium | reverse complement strand
CTCTATGGCATCCATGCTCTTCAGTCCAGCAAGGAAGGGTCCATCACCGAAATATCGGCTTTTGAAAAGACGGTGAATCAATGGATTGCCGATCAGAATGGCTTGCAAAATATTCCTCATAGCTATATCTCAAGAATAGAAAGTGGTCTCATCGATCTTCAGCTACTTTTAAATCCTTCAGGAATTGCTGTGGATCCAGAGTATGATTTCCTGTTCATCTCAGATACCGACCATCATAGAATCTTCCTATGCAATACTGATGGGCGCATTCTAGAGACTATAGGCACTGGAAAAGCGGGGAATATCGATGGAGGACCTGATGAAACGATGTTCTCATACCCCAGTGGTCTTGGCTATGACAAGGTAAATCGCATCCTTTATATTGCCGACAGAGGAAACAATGCCATCCGGTCCTTCAATATCGATGAGCGAAGCATAAGAACCTTGGTACTAGTCGATGAGGAAGAACGACTCTTTCAACTGCCAGCACCTATCAGTGATATAGATTTTCATGATGGTCACCTTACGATTGCTTGTCCTGGTGCTCAGAGTTTCTGGAAGGTCGATCTGACCAATTTTACGACAGTTAGGGTGCATGGGTCATTGCACATGGGGAGTCAAATTTCCAAGAATCCTTTAAAGACCGAGTTGCTATCAGCTAGTGGCCACGCCCGAATAAACAATTTGGATTTCTATTTGGATATGAGGGCAGGCCGAATTTATTCTTCCGACAATGCTCGAAGCAATCTCATTCTTTGCCAAGACTCTGTCGTAGCTCTTGAAAAGAAGGCCATGTATGATCCCGAAATCCATGGCTTGACGGCTTTAACCGCTCATGAAGGGAGGTTGGTCTGTTGGAGCACGACGTCCAAGTTGATTTTGGAAATAGACCCCTTCTCCTACACCATTTCTCCGCTTCCGGTGGATACGGGTCAAGTGCTCCCGAAGTCCGTGTCCGATATGGTCTCAATTGGTGATCAACTCTATATTCTCGACCCAATATCTTCAATGGTATTCGCACTGAAGGGGCGGAAGATGGAAAGGGTGCTTTTCAAGGAGAGGAACAGAGCACTTCATTTGGAAAATCCTGCCGATCTGTTTCTACCCTTGGATGCCATTCAGCTTGCAGCTAGTGGACAGAACAGTATTCGACTTCTACCGATCATTCCTCCGCACTTTGCATTGGATCCGAGCACAGAGAGTAACATCCATGTTTCCGATGTCCGCTCGGGTACCATTTCTATTGAAGGAACGTTAAACCAAGGAGACTTGACTCTGTTCGTTTTCCCTGAAGTAAAGTTGAATCAGATCATCTGATGGCCGAAGTGAATTTCTGTGACAAGACCGATCCATGGTCCTGTTACCAACGATGGGTAACTATTAACATACCTATTCTCTTGGAAGGAGGTGAAACAAGTCCTAAGGCCTTGGAGCTCGAATTGCTGAAAGGTCTCTGACCTTATTTCAGTCTATTCAGTGCAGTCAAAGCTTGCGGGCTGCCAGGATCCAAGGACAGGACCTTCTCATAATCACGTATGGCATTGGCTCGCTCGCTATTCTCTTCATAGGCCACTCCTCTGTTGAAATAGGCCTGAGCATAGCCCGGTTCTAGGTCGATGGCTTTTGAAAAGGAAGAGATGCTGGCCTCAGCATCACCCAAATAACCGAAATAGATATACCCTTTATTATACCAGGCTACTGCCGTATTGGGGTAGAATCTCAAGAGAAGGTCATACGCCTCAATGGCATCATCCGCTCTGCCTATCTCCTGAAGGAAGTAAGCTCTGTTGTAAAGTGCTTCTTTATGAGTGGAGTCAATATCAAGGACCGTGTTATAATAGGACATGGCCAAGGTATCTCCTTCTTCAGCATATTGCATACCGAGTAGATTGAAGGCCTCCACACCCTCAGGGTCGAGCTCAGTTGCAGTCTGGAAAGATGATTTGGCCAATTCAGCATTGTCTTGGTCCCTATATATCAAACCTTTCAGGAAATATGCTTGACTTGTCTGCTCATCCACTTTGAGCACCCTATTGACTTCGTTCAAAGCCCTGTCATAGTTTTCGAGAACGAGGTAGATCTCAGCCAATTGAAGCATGGATGGAATATACTGGTCATCCAAAACCAAAGCCTTCTCAAAAGCGAACTTGGCAAGACCGATCTGTCCGTCAAGGTAATAGAGCAGCCCAATCTCATGATGCGCCTCAGGCAATAGCGAATCCAGTTTTAACGCGCGTTCGGCATCCTCAAAGGCATCTTTCAATTCCAATCTGGCCCTTAATTCCTCTGCTCTGGCTAGATATAGGCCCGGGTCAGCAGGATTTGAACGGATGGCCTCATTCAAAGCGCTAAGCTTGTCAATCTGAACGGTATCCTTCTGAAGTGCATCCTCGCTTGAAGAAGGCCCATGTTTGACCGTACAGCCAAGATTGACCAGAACTAGAAAAAGACCCAATGAGAAGAGTAGGCGGTATACTGACTTATTCGTCATCCGTCTTTAATGCGCCCACAGGACCTTTCATTATGAGATCACAAAGCTCTTCCATTAGCTCAGGATTATCTTCCAACAGGCCTTTGACCATATCCCTACCTTGACCGAGTCTCGTGTCTCCATAGCTGAACCAAGACCCACTCTTCTTGATATGGCCTTCTTGGACTGCCAGATCCAGGACTTCTCCTGACTTGGAGATGCCTTTTCCGTACATGATATCGAACTCCGCTTTCCTGAATGGGGGCGCAACCTTATTCTTCACAACCTTCACTTTGGTGCGATTACCAACTATCTCCTCTCCATCCTTGATTTGACTAGAACGTCTGATGTCCAATCGTATACTCGCGTAGAATTTCAATGCATTTCCACCAGTAGTAGTCTCAGGGTTACCGAACATCACTCCAATCTTCTCTCTAAGCTGGTTGATGAAAATGCAACACGCTCCTGTTTTGCTTATCGTGCCAGTGAGCTTTCTCAAGGCCTTTGACATCAATCTTGCCTGAAGTCCGACCTGGCTATCTCCCATTTCACCCTCGATCTCAGCTCGTGGGGTAAGCGCAGCTACAGAGTCTATGACCAAAAGATCGATGGCCCCTGAACGGATGAGGTTATCCGCGATTTCCAGAGCTTGTTCGCCATTATCAGGTTGGGAGATGAAGAGGTTTTCGATATCCACACCCAGCCCTTCCGCATAGAACCTGTCAAATGCATGTTCCGCATCTATAATGGCCGCAATTCCCCCCATCTTTTGAGCCTCTGCTATGGCGTGGATTGCCAATGTGGTCTTTCCTGAGGATTCTGGTCCATAGATCTCAACGATGCGGCCTTTCGGATATCCTCCTACTCCAAGAGCCATGTCCAAGGTCAATGAACCACTTGGAATGACCTCCATGTCTTCTATGGCGTCATCACCCAACTTCATCACAGTACCTTTTCCATATGACTTCTCCAATTTGGCAATGGTAAGCTCCAAGGCTTTCAACTTCTCTTTATTCACTTCAGACATATTGGGTTAGTTTTAAGATGGGATAAATCTAAGATTTGTAGATCAATCGGCTTCAATAATCTGCTCGTAATGCGACTTGGTCTTCACCTTATCAATGATGCGCTCAATCTTTCCCTCCCCATCGATGATGAATGTCTTTCTGATGATGCCGTCATACTCCTTGCCCATGAACTTCTTTCGGCCCCATGCCTCATAAGCCTTGATAATGGTCATGTCCTCATCTGCCAAGAGATGGAACTTGATACCTATCTTATCTATGAAGGAGCAGTGCTTTTTCCCACTGTCCGCACTAACCCCAAGCA
>JAQCAN010000229.1 GCA_027621335.1 Bacteroidota bacterium | reverse complement strand
TCCAGACCCAAAGGATTGTCCAAGACCAGGTCCCTTCGTTCCACCAAGGGGACGTTGGTCTCTTTCACTAAGTCGTAGTTCGCTAAAGGTGGCCCATTGGTGGTCCGCTGGCCGATGGCGCTCATAGAGGCAAAGGCTAGGATCAGGGCGCAGAACATTTTTTGATTATTCATACTTCACGATTCAATCCAACACAACAGGGAATTCCATGGCGGCCACCTGATCGGAACACCCTTACTCTCTGGTGACTCTTGATACTCAAGTTAGGCAAGTGCCATATGCTGCGCTTGAAAAATCGACCAATCCACCCAAGGGGCGGATAAAGGCCACGAATGCTTAGAAGGAATGAAATGGAGAAGGAGGACCTGAAGACCTTATTCTTCCTTTCGACCGAGGAGGAACGTCATAGGGATTTCCAGCCGTTCGGACCAATCCCGTTCAGTATGGTCATCGCCTGGAAAGGCTTTGGAGACGTAGTCGATTCCCCATGTGTCATTGTTATAGAAAAAGCTGTCCACCCTGGCCTGAAGGGCAGGATAGCGGCTGTCCAAGCCTTGGTCCCCATGGTCGAAATAGAGTTTGGCCTTTTCCTTGAAAGGGAGCCTGTTGCGCATATAGTCGATGTAGGCCAGGGTGAATCGTTCATCTTCAACCTCCAACGACAGAGGCCAATGGGTGGAGAGACAGGCTGCCCCTCCAAAGACCTCGGGATAGGCCATCAGGGCATAGAGCGAGATCAGTCCGCCCATGCTGGAACCGGATATAAACGTATCCTCCCGTTTCCCTGAAACCGCATAATTCGAATCAATATAGGGCTTCACCGTTTGGACCAGAAATTCCAGATAGGCATCGCTCTTAGGGGTCAAGCCATTGGTCCTGATATCGAGTAAGTCTGAATAGGTCGTATCAGTGATGTAGGCCAAGGGCGCCAAGGGAGTATAGTCCACGAAGCGTTCTTCTGAATTATGGACAGCAATGACGATGGTCGGTAAGATCGTCTCCTCATCCATGAGCTCCTGAAGCCGTTCATCCACCATCCATTCTTGATGGTTCCACGAGTTGGTGGAGTCGAATAACATCTGCCCATCGTGCATGTACAGTGCCTTATAGGTGACCCCCGCTTCAGGATAGCCTGCGGGCGTCCAGACGTCCACGTCCCTTGGCAGGAGTTCGTTCTCCGTTTGGAAGCGTTCCAAGCGCTTGAGTTTGGCTGGTTCCTCGTTCTTACAGGCATTCAAAAGCAGGAGGGAGGTGAGAAGGACAATTGGTCTCATGGGATGGGTTATGTTTTGTGTTTTTCTTTATCCAACTTCCTTCTGAAGTACCATAAGGAAGCGAGCAGAAGTGTGGTCCCAGCACTTGCTGGAATCAACCAATTCAGGAGAGTATCATGGAATAGGTCTTGGATCAGGCCAAAAGATAGCAAGGCAATGATGAAAGAGAGATACATCCTTTGGATGTGCTGGAAATACCAGAGGCTCTTGCTTGGGTCCTTCTTCTTATTCTTCTGGTTCAGGACGTAGATGAAAAGGTCTCTTCCTACCAAGGCCAGATAGGCCAATCCGATGAGTATTCCGATGAGGACAGCTTTGTCCTTGACCAGAAAAAAATGGACACTCACCGCGATGGTACCCAATCCGCAGATGATGGCCACCGCGACCGCCACTTTATCCACTGTCTTATGGGCGCTGCGCCTGCTTACCGCGAATCGCCATCCACTGAAGGCGAGGTAGAAGCCCAAGATGGCCATGCTGGAATTGAGATAATTCCCTACGATAACGGTGGAGACCACGATGACGACCCAAGCGGCCAGATAGGTCAGCCCGGACATGGCATGCCGAATTCCTCCTTTGGGGAAGATGATCTGCATGAGTCCGGCAAGGATGAGGACGATACCTGCGACAGCGTGAAGGGATCGAATGAGTTCCATGTCAGGTTCAGTTACTGTTCCTGTGGATGTAGAAACTGTTGGCTTGGGCGAGTGAGGTCACGACAAGGTCATTGATGCAGAGATGTTCGGGAAGTTCTGTTACCATTTTTACTAGTCCTGCAATGTCCAGGGCAGACATGGGGCGATAACCTTCATAGGCTTGCTTGGCACGCTCCTTATCTCCATGGAATCGCACTTCAGAGAATTCCGTCTCCGCTGCCCCTGGGGCGATCTGGGTCACCTTCACGCCTTTGCCCAACAGGTCGATGCGCATCCCTTTGGTCAGGGCATCCACAGCATGCTTACTGGCACAATAGACGTTGCCCTTGGCGTAGACCTCCTTCCCGGCCGTGGAGCCGATGTTGATGACATGGCCCTGACTGCGCTCCACCAGCCACGGAATGACGGTACGGCTCACATAGAGCAAGCCCTTCACATTGGTATCGATCATGCGGTCCCAATCGTCAGGGTCCCCTTCTTGCAAAGGGTCCAATCCGGCCGCCAGTCCAGCATTATTCACCAGGACATCGACCTTTTTCCAATCTTTTGGAAGGCCATTCAACGCAGCTTCTGTTTCTGCACGAGAGCGTACATCGAAATTCAGACTGATGCTGCGGCATCCATATTGGTCAAAGAGGCGTTTTTCCAGAGCATCGAGACGCTCCTTCCTACGACCAGTGAGAATGAGATCATGTCCTGCTTCGGCAAAGATCTCAGCACAGGCCTCACCGATGCCCGAGGTGGCTCCGGTGATGAGAATGATTTTTTTATTCATGGGCTCGTTTCATAGGTGGCACGCACAGGACGCAAAGCATCCCGCACAGGAATCATGTCGCCCTTGTCAATGATGACATACGCGGTGTAATGTTGTCCCTGTTCCAATTGATGGCCGTGACCATAGTGGGTGATGGCTTCCTTGTCACAGAATTCCTTCAGATGACGGGCATGGTGAGCAGCGGTCAACTCTGCATCAGGCCCGCGGAAATCCCATATCATGCGTATGCGCTCCATAGAGGGCTAAGGTAGGTATTCATGGATGTTCGGTGGAACGCTATTGAGGGGCGGTCATAAAAAAGCCGAGGCCTTTTCAGACCTCGGCTCTTAGGGATGACTCCTTTCTCCCTATAGGGTTCCTCGTCTGGCTTGATCGGCCTCGATCGCTTCGAATAGGGCTTTGAAATTCCCCTTCCCAAAACTCTGAGCGCCTTTCCTCTGGATGATCTCATAGAAGAGCGTGGGTCGGTCCTCCACGGGTCGAGTGAAGATCTGTAGGAGATAGCCCTCATCGTCTCGGTCCACCAAGATGCCATGCTCCTTGAGCACCGCGATATCCTCAGGGATCTCGCCTACGCGCTCACCGACTGTATCATAATAATTGCCCGGAACATAGAGGAACTCTATGCCCCGACTCTTCAATTTCGTGACGGTATCCACGATATCATCTGTGGCCAGTGCCAAGTGTTGGACGCCCGCACCATCATAGAAGTCCAGGTACTCCTCGATCTGAGACTTCTTCAGACCATCAGCCGGTTCATTGATAGGGAACTTGATACGGCCATTGCCATTGGACATCACCTTGCTCATCAAAGCGGTATAATTGGTGGAGATGTCCTTATCATCAAAGGTGACCAGGTTGCAGAAGCCCATGGTCCGCGCGTAGAACTCTGCCCAGACGTTCATCTCATTCCATCCCACATTTCCCACCATGTGATCGATGTACTTCAATCCAACGGATTCAGCTCTGTAATGAGGATTCCAAGCTTCATAACCAGGGAGGAAAGGACCATCATAGGAGCTTCGTTCCACAAAGACATGGACGGTTTCACCGTACGTATGGATGCCTGATCGAACCACATGTCCATGCTTATCTTTTTCTTGGGTCGGCTTCATGAA
>JAQCAN010000228.1 GCA_027621335.1 Bacteroidota bacterium | reverse complement strand
TGCCATGACCTGGATACCACCCACGATGAGCAGAGTGATGAAGAGCCACTGAATCCCCAGCATATCCACAGGTTCGGATAAAGCCATTCCGACTTGATTCCCTTGTTGGATCATATGGACCATGACCACAGCCATGGCGCCCGTAGCTCCTGATATCATTCCAGGTCGACCTCCGAACAGGGCAGTCACTAGTCCCATCATGAAAGCGCCATAGAGACCAACAATGGGAGGCACCCCGGCTACGAAAGCAAAGGCTACCGCCTCAGGCACCAAGGCCAAAGCTACAGTGAGTCCAGAAAGAAGATCCTCTTTGGGGTTGAACGTGAAGTTCTTGAACATGCGATGCATACCTTTTGCTTAAAAGGGGGCGAAGGTAAGCCTTTAGCCAAAGGGCATTTAATAGGAATGGAAGCCCCTGACTTAAGACTGAAGCATTGGCTTTCTCAGTTCAACGCGGCCATCGCTTCATGTGAAAGCGCGGTCAGGGTCTCACGGGCTTCACCGGCCGTCTGGATATTCTTTTCAAAGGGGATTCGAAGACGCTCCTGATCCACCTTGAGGTCCATGCCCTCGGCATCCATGCCGACCAACCTCACGATTTGCCTATCCTCGATGGTCATCTTCCCGAAGTGCATGGCATAGGCTCTGATGCTATTGGAATGATGGTCATTCATGTGTGTTAACATGCCTTCCTCAACGGAGCCGAAAAAGGGATTGGCTAGGAAGAAATCCTTCACATCCACCCAGAAGATTTTGCCGAATCCTCCGATATAGCGCACCGCTTCCGGATGGAATTCGTAGAAACTGAAATCATGCACATCGAAGTAGAGCTTGGACTGTTCGAAATAGCTGAAGTAGCGATTCTCTGCCTGTTCATCGGCCTCCATTGGCTTCAAGTGACCAAGTAGGCAAAGCCTGGCAGCGGCTTGCACATCGCCTCCATCAGCAGCGGTGATGGTCAAGGACATCTTTGAATCAGCAAGAACATTCTTGGTGTGCTGGGCAATGCTCGATATGAGCACAATCGGATGACCCTCCTTGTTCATAGCATATGGGGCAACCGAGCCAAAGGGAAACCCAGGATACTCTACCGACATGGTAGAAAGGATGGCATGATCCCTCTTCAACATCAGAGTTCTAGACTCTTGTATCATCTTCTCATCAGGCTTCATGGTCTTTCTATTTTGTGAAGGTCAAAGCTAAGTTCAGTTGAATTGGCAAAGCATACCACCATCAGGGTATTTTGTCAGATACTCTGTCTTCGTTTTCCATTCTGCTCCTCCGAGGATTAATGTATTCTCTTGATAAAGGATAGGATGGTTTAACCCAAAGGATCAACTGCATTGATCTTTCTAGACTTATTGTTAAGAATTGGATAAGCTAATTGATGGCTAGGCTTAAAGTAGTCCGAAGTTCTTTGGCCAAACTAATTATCTAATCCATGAGAACAACTATAATCAATAGGGATATCTACCTGTCTCTCCTTACCATTTTGTTAGTCCTATTAACGGCCATAGCGGCCAAGGCTCAGGCCGAACAAGCCATACGTCTTGTTCCATTGGACAGCTATTCCACCGGTTTTTTTGATGAAAGCGCGGCAGAGATTGCCGACTTCGATCCATCTTCCGGGCGTATCTTCTTTACCAATGCCTTGGCGAATACCATTGACATCCTGGATGCCTCTAACCCTTCAGCATTGTCCTATATTTCAAGCATCGACCTTACTCCATACGGTGGCGGAGTAAATAGCGTGGTAGTTTTGAATGGCGCCATTGCTGTAGCGGTGGAAGCCAATGTAAAGCAGGACCCTGGGGTGGTGGTCCTCTTCGATACTAATGGGAATTTCCTCTCGCAGGTGACTGTGGGAGCGCTTCCTGATATGATCACTCTTACTCCTGATGGTACAGCTCTGATCACAGCGAACGAGGGAGAACCTTCAGACGATTATCTCAATGACCCCGTAGGGTCGGTGAGTATTATCGACCTATCTGTAGGTTATGGGAATCTTACGAATGCTGATGTGACCACGATAGGCTTTGAGAACTTCATCCTTGAAGATTATCCCGGTTTACGGGTATTCGGACCTGGAGCGACTTTGGCTCAGGATATGGAACCGGAATATGTTACGGTCACAGAGGATTCTCAGACGGCTTATGTATCCTGCCAAGAGAACAATGCCCTTGCAGTCGTGGACCTGGTCAGCAAGACCATCACCGATCTTCTTCCGCTTGGGACCAAGGACCATAGTTTAGCAATGAACGCCATGGATGTGAGCAATAACGATGGTGCCATCAACATCACGACTTGGCCGGTCAAAGGGCTGTTCATGCCGGATGCCATCAAGACCTACCAAGTAGCGGGACAAGCTTACATCGTGACAGCCAATGAAGGGGATAGCAGAGATTATGATGGCTTCAGCGAAGAGGATCGCGTAAGGGATCTCGATTTGGATTCAATCGCATTTCCCAATGCGGCAGATCTTCAGGCCAATGCAAATCTAGGTCGATTGAACATCACCACGACACTAGGAGATGCTGACAATGATGGCTTTTATGAAGAGTTATACTGTTATGGAGCTCGCTCCTTCTCTATCTGGAATGCCAATGGTGAACTGGTCTTCGATAGTGGCAGCGAATTCGAAAGGATCATAGCCGATCAGAACCCTGATAACTTCAATTCGACCAACTCTGAGAATGACTCATTCGATGCCCGAAGCGATGATAAAGGGCCTGAGCCTGAAGCGGTGGAGATTGCCGAATTGAATGGACACAGCTATGCCTTCATCGGTCTAGAGAGAATCGGAGGCATTATGATCTATGACATTACGGACCCTTCCTCGCCTTCTTTCGTCCAATACTTCAATAACCGGGACTTCAGTGTAGAGTTGTCAGCCGGAGAGGGAGGTGACTCTGGAGTGGAAGGATTGACCTTCGTAAGTGCAGCTGATTCACCAAATGGTCAGCCCCTATTGATCAGTTCCAATGAAGTTTCTGGAACGGTGACGGTCTTCCAGATCATTGTGCCGGATTATACCTTGCAGCTGCTCCACGCATCTGACCTGGAAGGAGGTGTGGATGCCATAGGAAGGGCACCCTTCTTTGCAGGAATCATAGATCGGGTAGAAGACACTTATACGAACTCCATCACACTATCCGCTGGGGATAATTACATCCCAGGTCCATTCTTCAATGCCTCTGGCGATGGTAGCGTGAGACCTGTATTGCAAGATGTTTATCAGGATCTATTCTCTGAGCCAGGATTGACCAATCTGCGCGAGGCCAACGGCCGTTCAGATATCTCGATCATGAACATCATCGGCTTCGATGCATCAGCCTTTGGTAATCATGAATTCGATGCAACGACAAGTGCCATCAGTGATATCGTACGCACCGATATCAGAGGAGCAGGTCTCGGTGATGTGAGATGGTTGGGTTCTCAGTTTCCTTACCTCAGTGCCAATCTCGATTTTTCTGCAGATGAGGCTCTTTCTGATCTCTACACGAGTGAGATTTTAAGCAATGAGGCCTTCAAGTCTCTTCCTAGCGACTTGGAAGCAGCTGCAGATGCCCCTAAGATCGCACCAGCAACGTACATTGAACGTGATGGAGAGACCATAGGCGTCATCGGAGCGACCACTCAGCTGATTGCCTCCATCTCTTCGCCTGGAACCACTGTGGAGACAACGGGAGGCGTGAACGATATGCCTGCCTTGGCCGCTGTCATCCAGTCTATTGTGGATCAAATGAATTCTGAAGGAGTTGACAAGATCATCTTGGTCTCTCACCTTCAGCAGTTGGCATTGGAGCAGCAACTCAGTGGATTACTCTCCGGAGTGGACATCATTATAGCCGGTGGGTCGGATGCTATACTGGCCGATGAGAATGATAGGCTGG
>JAQCAN010000227.1 GCA_027621335.1 Bacteroidota bacterium | reverse complement strand
CAAGGCCCATGTTATGGTGCCTGCGGGGATGAATTCAGTGGCGACTACTCCGTAGCCGATGTCCTCACTGATGAATTTCAATTCAGTTCTTGGGTGTATCATCGATGGATAACGTTAAGAAGTTGAGAATCAAAAAAAGCGAGGGGCTTAGGTTCCGGAGGTTAGCGTCTGTCCCCGACTGATGCGGCATTATTCTTCCGAATCAGGGGTCGAAATTAGTGTATGGATGCATTGATAGGCACAGATCAGCGGCTCTATTTTCATGAGTGCGTTTCAGCCTGTGTCCTAGTGAGAGATTCCGCCTACTTGTCAAGAACTAGGTTTGTTAGAAAAGAGGTCGTATCATCTTGATTTAGATCGCTTTGAGCGTCCACCAGGCTGCTCAACATTCTTCACATAGATAAGCTTGAATCTACCCTTGCTGGTCTCTCGGGCATCGATTTCGATGCTCTTGATGGACTGGATGAGTGGCGTGAGCTTCTGGAATCCGAAATTCCTCGAATCGAAGTTCGGTTGTTTCTTCTGAAGGAGGCTCCCTACGTCTCCAAGGAAAGCCCATCCATCTTCATCGGCCAGGTCGGAGATGGTACTGGAGATGAGCTTGACCACAGCTGGAGTCACCTTGTCTACATCAGCCTTCTTGGTCTCCTTGCCTTCCGTGGAGGATTCATCACTGTCTTCAGATCCAGCCTTCAGGATCTCTATATAGATGAATCGGTCACAGGCGACTATGAATGGATTTGGCGTTTTCTTCTCTCCTATGCCATAGACCACCATACCGGCCTCCCTTAAGCGAGTAGCTAGTCTGGTGAAGTCGCTGTCACTGGATACCAGACAGAATCCATCCACCCGACCTGAGTAGAGGATGTCCATGGCATCGATGATCATAGCGGAATCTGTCGCATTCTTCCCAGTGGTGTAGCCATATTGCTGAACCGGAGTGATGGCATTCTCCAGAAGCAGGTTCTTCCACTTGGTGAGGTAGGGCTTGGTGAAATCCCCGTAGATGCGCTTGATGGTGGGGTTGCCGTATTTGGCGATTTCCTCCAGCATCTCTTTCACGTTGGCTGAGGGAATATTGTCAGCATCAATCAGTACGGCTAGTTTGTGGTCCATGGGAGGGAAGATAGGTGTTTAGTTCCAGAAACAAGCTTTGGATAAAGTGTGAAGAACGGCTTGGATAGGACTAGGATTTGAATTTTCGTCCCACGTCTCTCACCCATAGAAACCTGTTTGAATAATTGCTCTGAATTCTTCTGTGATCTTCGCATTATCCGCAATGATTTCCTCTCCGAAGATGAAATCCTTCTGCCCTTTGAAGTCGGTGACCGAGCCGCCAGCTTCTTTCACAATCAGCGCTCCAGCCGCCACATCCCAAGGATTCAAACCATATTCATAGAAGCCCTCGAAACGGCCGCAAGCAACATAGGCCAGGTCTATGGCGGCCGATCCAAGCCTACGCAGGCCACGGCTCTTCTTGGTGAAGGTCTTCAGAATGTCGAAGTACTCATTCTCCCGTTCGAAATCGTCATAAGGGAAGCCGGTGGCCAAAAGGCTCTTAAGTAAGGTGTCGCGTTCAGAGACATGGATAGGCTCGCCATTCTGAAAGGCACCTTGCCCTGCAATGGCATGGAAGCACTCATCGGCACTGGGTTCATAGATGACCCCAAGGATCAATTCGTCCTTGTCCATCAGGGCCACGCTGGTGCAATACATGGGGATGCCATGCACGAAATTCGTGGTGCCATCCAAGGGGTCGATGATCCAATGATAGCGCTCCCCCTTTTTATCACTTGTCCCTTCTTCAGCGATGAAGCCTGCCTCTGGAAGCCAGCTCTCAAGGGCTTTGACAAATCGCCTTTCAGCTTCCTTGTCCACATAGCTCACGAAGTTGTTGAAGCCTTTGACCTCTACATCCTTCATGCTGAAACCAAGACGTTCTTCCTTCATCCATCGACCGATGGCTTTGCTCTCATTGATGAGATTGGATTGCAGTTCTTCTAATGACATCATAATGGAATGAATGGGGTTAATTCAAGCAATAGGGGGCAGGGTCATAACAGCAGATCAGGACGTCTGTCCTTTCCTGAATCTGAAGAAGGCTCCTGTCAGTCCCGCGATCATAAGGCCAAAGGCGATGAATTCCGCTTGGGTCCCTTCAATCCCGAAAAGCACCAGTTCCTCGTTCACTCTGATCTTCTCGATGAAGAAGCGCTCCAATCCATTGAAGAAGAGGATCAGGAAGAAGATGACGCCAGTGGCCGTGATACGTTTCCTAAGGGACCAGACCAAGAGGAAAATGGACGTAGCCATCAGGACTTCGTAAACGGAGGTAGGATAGACCCCGGGATCCAGATAAGTGCCATATCCCTCGAAGATGGGACGTCCCATCTCGGGCATGAGTGCTTTTCCCATGTAACCGCCCTTCTCGGAGTAGCCCATGACGCCATTCACGTTGTTCGGGAAGTCGTAGGACCAGGCCCAATCAGGAAGCCAACTGAGCCAGTCAGGCTTGGGATTGGAATTCGCTATGCCCCAGTCTCCATCTCCTGAGACCTGACATCCAATGCGCCCAATACCATAGGCGAGCATGAAACCAGGTGCAGCCGAGTCGGCTCCTGCATAGACAGGGATGTTATTCTTCTTGAAATACCAGAGAACTGCCCCACCACCGAGAATCAATCCACCGAAGACCGTCAAACCTGATAGGATGCTATCCACTGAGAATTCTGTGAAGAAGCTCACGATATGGTCAGGGTCTTCGAAGATGAAGAAGAGCTTGGCTCCTATGAATCCCCAGAGGGCAGCAGTCATGGTGATATTGCCCGCGTGGTCCTTGGCCGTCAAAGTGTATTCCACCTGGACCTCTTTCGGGTATTTCTTCTTTTCCTCTTTAGCTTCTCTGAATCGGATCCAATAGAAAAGGCCTGCACCAAGGATGGCCCCTACAGGACTTCCTGTCAAGCTCAAAAGGAAGCCAGGCGGATCGGCCAAGGCTTCGCTGCCATTGGTGATGAGGTAGACCAGTTTGAACCCTATGAGCGCACCAAGAGCGCAATTGCTGACATAGCTCATGACCGTGGGAGAGGTGCCTCGTTTCTCCTTGCGGGTGATTGCAGGGACAATACCCAAGGCCATCTTCCTATGCAGTTCCAATCGCAAGGTGTAAGCTCCTGCGATGAAAGCCACGACCACAAAGAAGCCAAAGGAGTTGAATAGCTTCAAGAACCCGAGATCAATACCGAAGAGGTCTAGGAAAGCATGGTAAAGAGTTGGATACATAAGGGATTCAGGCTTGTGGAACTAAGTGGCGTATCTCCATGATACCGTCCGAATTTACTCTTTCCAATTCCACAGGGCATACGCTATTCACCAATTCGGGATCGAAAGGTGCAGTCACCTTGATGTAATTCTCCGTGAAGCCATGGATACGCCCGTCCACTTCCTCTGATTCGAAAAGGACGTCCTGAACGCTCCCTGTATGAGTCTGATAATGGGCGCGTTGTTTCTTCAACGAGAGCATGCGCAGGATCTTATTGCGTTCTTGGCGTGTCTTGACAGGGACGATACCATCCATCCTCAGGGCAGTGGTATTCGGACGCTCAGAGTAGGTGAAGACGTGCAGATAGCTGACCTCCATCTCGTGGATGAGGTCTAAGGTCTTCTTGAATTCCTCCTCTGTTTCCCCTGGGAACCCTACGATCACATCTACTCCAATGCAAGCCTTGGGCATGAGTTCCTTGATCAATGCGATCCGTGATCGATAGTGCTCGCTGCGGTAGCGTCTTCTCATTCGCTCAAGGAGCAGGTCTGATCCCGACTGTAAGGGAATGTGGAAATGCGGCATGAAGCGTTTGCCCTCGGCCACCATTCGTATGATCTCATCGGTCAATAGGTCGGGTTCGATGGAGGAGATGCGGAAGC
>JAQCAN010000012.1 GCA_027621335.1 Bacteroidota bacterium | reverse complement strand
AGCTCTGGTGAAAAGGCTAGCTGTGTTATAGGCATTGACCAAAGGCGTCCAGTTCTCCCCCACTTTAGTATTGGAGACTGCAGTTTCCACCTTGGGCCTGAATGCATCATAGAGGCGGTCATAGGTCTTTTCTCTGAGATAATCGGTAGCCGCATTCTCCTGTCCTTTCAAGATGCTAAAACCATCGCTGATGCTCATGGACAGGATAGCGTCCAGAAAAATAGGCGCTGCCTCTCTGCTGGCTTGTTCTGCCGCTCTATTCAATGACTCAACAAAGCGGTCCACTTGATTTCCCATTCCTAGGTCAACAACTGTATTCTTAACCCTTATGGCGTCCTCAGGAAAAGGGATATGGATTTTGGGATTAAGATTGAAGCCATCATTTACAGAGGCCAGGGATGCTGCATTCTCGGTTCCAATGGAGAGGGCTTCTTTCAATCCTGCAATGACTTCGTCATTGGTCAGGGTTTGACCTGCGGCTCCTGTGCCCAAAAGACCTTCTGCGGTTCTGAGCAATTCTTGATCTGTACATGAAAGTGATAAGAGAAGGATGGTGGAAAGGGTGATGGATTTGAATTTCATAGACTTGAGTTCAATGGGGGTGTTCGCGGCCTTTTATATCACCGCTGTTGTACTGTTGTTGGAGGGCCTCTTCCTCCTTGACATCTTCCTCAGAAGGCACTGGCTCAGAGAACCCATCCAGATCCGGTTGGCCAGCGTTGATCCAAGCTGTATACCAGAAACTGCCCAGTGAGATGATGCTCTGCCTGAGCCTTCGTTCCACCATGCCGTCCATCTCATCGCTGTAGGCTTTAGAGAACTCTTTGCTGTAGGTCTGGATTGTGGTGGTCCCTCTGGTTTCCACTCCGTACTTCTTATCACTCGGAAAGCTCTGTGTCAGCATGCGTTCGAAAGTGAGCACTGAATCCACTGCTCTATTGCTCTTTTCCACCTCTATCCATATATAGTCCAAAACGTCCTCCGTATAAGCCGCTTTGCCGACAAAGTAATCATAGTCATCAGCAAAGAGCTCAGGAATCCTTGACTCCCAGAACCCATGTATACCCTTTTGTCCTGTGAGTTGACCATTGTAATTCTCTGTGGTGTGCAGTGGCACATGTGCGTCAGCGACATAGTGTCCGAGATCAGAAGAGACGCGCAATATCTTATAGGTGTTTCCTTCTCTGAATGCATCTTCCAAGCGTCTGACCATCAAATTCACATGCCATGGAACGATACCATATTCCTGAAGGGTATCCTCAGAGAATTTCTCTACGGCTTCAGTCCACAGTCTAGGAACGACCTCAAAAGGATCCATACCCTCTTTGCCATAATGATCAATATCGATGTAATGTCTCGGAGCCTCACCTTCCAACGCATACCTGCGTTTGTCAGGATCTACGGCATGTTCGGTTATGAATTCTATGTGCTTCTTATAAAACCCGAACATAGGAGGAGGCAATGTGAACACCGCCATACGGTTGATGCGTTTATGACCGAAGAATCCCCAAGGACCGGGTATGTTCGGTGAGGCTTCTAAGGGGCTTAATATCACCAGTAGAACAATCACAGTCAGACTGCGTATATTAGATATGGGCCATTGGGACATCACGGTCACGAAAATAGGACAAAGCCACCTTTGGTACCCTGCTATTTTTAGCAAGTAATCATGACGAATCCTTAACATGATCAATCGGAATAGTATAAAGCAGGCTTACGGGCACATTGTATACTTCTTTCCTGTGCAGTTGCTCATCCTTCACTTCAAGAGGAACCATCTTCTGCTCATCTTCTGGTTTTTATTATTCGGCTATACGTCTGGCATCTTGGCTTCAAAATATGGTGTGAGGTATCTCTTCCTATACCCTGAGTATTTAGGTCATGTCGGATTCGCGTCCTATTTCATCCTCGGTTTCTCTTTAGGCGGATTTATCATTGCATTCAACATATATTCCTATGTCATCCATGCCCATAGGTTTCCATTCATCGCCACTTTATCAAGACCTTTCTATAAGTTCTGCATCAACAATTTCCTTCTCCCAGCGGTTTTCGTGGCCTATTATCTAATCACCGCCTTCTACTTCAAAAAGGAAGTCGAGTTGGAAACTACCTTGGTAGTCCTTGGACATTTGAGCGGCTTCCTCATCGGATTGCTCATCTTCTTAATTTTGAGCTTGCTTTATTTCTATGGCACAAACAAGGATGTTCTAGGCTTCATCAGCCCTAAAGAGGATCGGTCTCGCGGTAGATTCGCCTCCATCTATGACCGATTCATGAGCGAGCGGAGGAAGCAGCAAGAACGAACCTGGTATAAGAAGCCTTGGCGAGTTGAGACCTACTTGATAGGCCCTCTTTCATTGCAATATGCCAGGGACACTGAACATTATGACGAGGAGACTTTGGCGAAGGTCTTTTCACAGAACCATATGAATGCCTCGCTCTTCGAGCTTCTTCTAGTGGTGAGTTTCCTTATCGTCTCCAACTATACTGGATTCGGACTTCTGGCTATCCCTGGCGGAGCCAGTGTGATACTTTTCTTCACTTTATTGCTCATGGTCTTGAGCATTTTCCTGTCGTGGTTCAGAGGATGGGCCCTGAGCATCATTATCACGATTGCCTTGATCATGAACTCGTTCAGCGGACATGAGGGTCTCACTGACGGCTCGAATAGGCTTTATGGATTGGACTACAGCGAGCCATGGGCCACTTACGACCCTGATGCCTCGGCAAAGATTCATGGATCGGAAGAGGAAGCTCGAGATCGATTGGCCATGACCGCCCTTATGGATAAGTGGAAGAAGGACAATCTGAGATACTATAAAGCAGGTGAGAAACCGAAGCTTGTCATAGTGCAATGCAGTGGTGGTGGACTACGCTCTGCCCTTTGGACTACTACCATATTGAGCGAGTTGGACAGTGTGTTGAACGGCAGTCTTATGGACAGGACCTTCATGATAACTGGTGCTTCAGGGGGTATTTTAGGAGCTGCCGCGTTGCGAGAACATTACATCCAGAATAACTATGAGTCCATTTATAAAAGCAGAGAGCAACTGAAGGAGAGCATAAGTAAGGATCTATTGAACCCTTTACTTTCCAGCATTGCCAGCAGTGATATCTTCTTCAATTTCAGAACTTTCGAATATCGCGGTCTGAGATATCCTGTGGATCGCGCCTATCGCTTCGAAGAACAATTCCTGAAGAATACATCTTTGGATCTAGGCAAGCCTTTGTCTAGTTATAAGAATGATGAATTGAACACACGGATTCCATTCATCCTTATTGCACCCACGATAATAAATGACGGCCGCAGATTATTGGTCTCCAACCTTCCGCTGGGGTTCATGAGATGGGATGAAGGCCTGAACAAACGAATGGTGGACCATCAGCAAGAATATGTCGAATTCGGCAAGTTATTCGCCAATCGGAATCCCGGAGCAACAAGATTCTTATCCATAATCAGGGCCAATGCCACCTTTCCATATATCCTTCCTCAAGCCAGCCTACCTACGGAACCTGAGATCCAGCTTATGGATGCGGGTATTAGGGACAATTTTGGCTTCGATCTGACTTATCTATTCGTCAGCAGCATGAAAGAATGGATCCAACAAGAGACCAGTGGAATAGTCTTCATCAAGGTGAGAGATAAGCGAAAGGATATCATGGAAGAAGCCAGTGGTAATTCACTTCTTCAGCGTCTATCTAGTCCACTTGGCAATGTGTATGGAAACTTCACAAAGACACATGACTTCGTGGATGATGCACTATTCAGTCAGTTGATAAGAGCAGTGGATACTCCCATCCGCTCTTTCACTTTTCAAATGGAGCAACCAGGTTCCATCAATGTGTCCATGAGTTACCATCTTACCGCACTTGAGAAGACCATCATAAGATCATCTGCACGGAGTGAAGAGAATCAAAGGATTCTACTTGACATCAAAAGGACATTGGACCAATGAGAACAAGAGCCTAATTCGTATTCTTGTAACATGAAGAATTGGACAGGAATAGCAATCATCATGGTCTTAATTGGGTGGTCCATGGAATCATGCACGCGATATACGTGTGAGGATTTCAAAACTGGAGAATATCGCTATGCGGACGAGAACTTCAAGGATGTGAGAGTCACTCGGACAGAGACTGAGCAGACTGAATATTCACAAAGAAATGGCAAAGACGTAGCAGACATCTACAGTATCGTGTGGGATGGTCCATGTTCCCACAATCTTATCTTCAAATCTACCAATAGTGAGGTGGATCAGTTCCATACAAAATATGACACCATCAGGGTGCGCATCGTTGAAATCACCGATAAAGGATATGTCTTCGAAACGTTTCTCAATGGCCAGAATCCATCCGGTGAACTCATCAAGGTGAAGTGATGGCAAAGAACAAGAAAGACGACAAGGATGGGGGAATCGTCTATTCTACCAGCGGTAATAGCTCCAATTGGAAGGAGGATGAAGAGAATGTCAACGTCCCTCCTAACAAACAGAAACTCTATATCTCCATCGACCGGAAGCAGAGAAAAGGCAAGGAAGTCACTTTGATAGAAGGCTTCAGAGGTCCTGAAAGTGAGCTTCAAGCTTTAGGTAAACTGCTCAAGTCCAGCTGTGGTACCGGAGGGTCTGTGAAAGATGGTGAGATCATCATCCAAGGGAACTTCAGGGACAAAGTCTGCGGACTCCTAGAGGCAAAAGGCTTTCCCTGTATCAAGAAAGGAGGCTGAACAAGCCCTTAGGGGCGGGAATCATGAAAAAATCTTTTTTTCCAAATACCCACTACTCAATTCCAACCTTAATTCCCACTTTTCTCGTGTGCTTCTCCTCGCGAAACCGCTTGATCGCCCATGGAGTTTTATCAAATAGGTAGGGGCCATTCATTTCGCATTCCAATTTGTCTTCGGCATGTAGTTTTTCGATTTCAGTGATGAGTCTACAACCGCGACATCCGCATCGTAAGTCTTTGCGATTTGAACTCCGAGGATGCCTACATCACCATCACTGCCGTTGATCAGCACCTTTTTTGATTTGACCCGTCTCTTTCAAAACTTGCTTGGCCAATACCGAGGCATTAGGCAAAGCCACCTCTTCTTCAGAGGAGAGATCATCCGGCATTTATCGAAGTGCCTTTTCATTGAACACCATTAATTCAGTCAAAGCTGCCAAATCCGAGCTTAGAATTGTCTCCGTAGACACGATTACCGAGTTTAAGATTTTCTACGTTCGCCCAGACTTTCTGCACGATTCCCACTACCTCCATTCCCGAAGAACACATCTTTTCTCCAGGTTTAAACAACCCGAAAAAGAGTCCGTAGGCCAATAGAGTGGGCAACTTCAATGCCTAATCGTAATCATTGATGGCAGATGTTTGAACTTTGATTAATACCTTATTGGCCAAGGGCTCCAGTATTTCAATAGACTTAACTTGGAGAACGTCTTCTGAGTCTCCATAGGGCTCTAGATAGAAGGTTTTTCATCGTGGCCATAATCCAAGATGCAGCATCTCAATGGGATCGGAAATGAATTAGTGTTAAAAAGCGGAACTCTCCGTTTGGATGGTTCTATACCCATAAAAAAAAGCCCTCACCGTTGCGGCAAGGGCTTTTGAAGAAAAATCTTGTTTAAAATTACTTCACGATTATCATCTTTTTGGTGTCAACGAATTTACCATCTACAAAAAGTGAGTAGAGGTAAGTTCCCGCTGCAAATCCTTGTGTTTGGAATTCTATTGGACATGAATTGGCTCAACATCATCCCTAACGTATTCATCATTGGAGTGAACGTTTACCATCTGATTAAGTCTCTAGAAAGCAAGACTTCATGAACACTTGAAAAATCTTCTTTTGGAAACCTCATCCCCTTCTATCTGAAGCATGCATTCAGTTCTTCCCAAAACTTGTGAATACCTTTTCAGGCACTCAAAAGAAGGCCAATCAGTCACGGCTTATGTATATATCCTGTCGTCTTTCCGACCACTTGACTTTGACAACTGAACTAAGCGCCTCCTGAAAATTCTGGAATCATGGTCTTGAAGATGCCTTTTCTCAACACCAAACCCACAAGGTCAAAGCTCTTCGTACTCTACAAAGTCAGCCTCTTCAACTTTTTCAGATGTTTCTGGTTCCATATCTACACGTACTTCACCCTCTTTCCTACTGTCAAAGTCTTGTCTGCTTTCGTTTCCTGTAGCATTGAACATCCTCTCACCAGCTTTTCTGAAGAGAAAAGGAAGTAAGAATCGTCTGACCATTCTCATGACCACGATGGCAAGAAAAAAGAACAATAAAAATCTGATCAGTCCCAAAACACTTCAATTAACCCTTGTTTCAAGGAGTTATCTACTCAAATATAGGTTTCTCTCCGAATATAGATCAAGGAAATATGGATCTCTCAAACTCTCAATAAATCGAATGGCCTCCCCTGTGCTCTTCATTTCAGGGCCTAACTCCTTATTCACATCTGGGAACTTCTCGAATGAGAATACTGGAATCTTGATAGCATACCCCCTTCGCTTCGGGTCAAAAGTGAAGTCTTTCAATTTGGCACCCAACATGACTTTGGTGGCATAATTCACATAGGGTTCGCTGTATGCCTTGGCAATGAAAGGAACTGTTCTTGATGCTCTTGGATTGGCCTCGATGATATAGACCTTATCGTCCTTGATGGCGAATTGGATGTTGATCAAAGCCAGTGCAATCCTGTGGGTGTATTCCTCTATCTGCGCTATGATGAGATCCCCTAGGTTGTAAGGCGGCAACACTGCATAAGAGTCTCCCGAATGAATCCCAGCTGGCTCTATGTGCTGCATGATGCCTATGATCTTCACTTCTTCACCGTCACAGATAGCATCTGCTTCGGCCTCCACTGCGCCATCTAAAAAGTGGTCTAAGAGTATCTGATTATCAGGCATATCCTTCAGGATGTCCACCACATGATGCATCAGTTCATCCTTATTGATGACGATTTTCATCTTCTGCCCTCCGAGAACGTATGATGGCCTTACCAGCAGTGGAAAACCTAGCCGATCAGCCAATTCCATGGCCTGTTCTGCATTCTCCACTACTCCGAACTCTGGATAAGGAATGCCCAATTCTTTCAACAGAGAGGAGAAACGTCCACGATCCTCGGCCATGTCCAAGGCCTTGTAGCTGGTTCCCATGATGGGGATACCATAACGCTCCAGTTTCTCAGCTAGTTTCAAAGCAGTTTGGCCTCCCAACTGCACGATGACCCCTTTAGGCTTCTCATGCAAGATGATATCATAGATATGCTCCCAGAATACCGGCTCGAAGTAGAGCTTGTCAGCAGTGTCGAAATCGGTGGATACCGTCTCTGGATTACAGTTGATCATTATGGTCTCATAGCCCATTTCCTTGGCCGCCATCACTCCATGAACACAACTGTAATCGAACTCTATCCCCTGGCCTATGCGATTAGGGCCTGAACCAAGCACTACAATCTTCTCCCTGTCGCTCGACACGCTCTCATTCTCTTCTTCGAATGTGGAATAATAGTAAGGCGTGTAAGCCTGGAACTCGGCTGCGCACGTGTCCACAATCTTGTAGACTCGTTTGATTCCTTCCTTGTGCCTTAGAGAAAAGACCTCACTTTCCAAGCAGCTCAAAAGGTGAGCGATCTGCCTATCAGCATAGCCTTTCTGTTTGGCCTCTATGAGCAAGGCCCTTGAGACCGACTCCAAACTCTCGTTCCTTATCCTTTTCTCTAGGTGTATGAGTTCCTCGATCTGCTTGAGGAACCACATATCGATCTTTGTTTTGAGAAAGATGGTATCAATGGGTATTCCCAGTTTGAATGCATCATAGACATGGAAGAGCCGATTCCAGCTCGGCCGTTCTAAGCTTTTCAAAATAGCGTCCAGATCTTTCAATTCCCTCCCATCAGCTCCAAGACCATTCCTATTGATCTCCAAAGATTGACATGCCTTTTGTAAGGCCTCTTGGAAACAACGACCTATTCCCATGACTTCGCCTACCGATTTCATCTGTAAGCCCAGGTGCCTGTCTGCCCCTTTGAACTTATCGAAGTTCCATCTTGGAATCTTCACGATGACGTAGTCCAATGTTGGCTCGAAATAGGCCGAAGTGGTCTTGGTGATCTGATTTTTCAATTCAGGCAGGTGATAGCCTATGGCCAGTTTGGACGCAATCTTGGCAATGGGATAACCAGTGGCTTTTGACGCCAAGGCCGAAGAGCGAGACACCCTCGGATTGATCTCAATAGCTATTATGTCCTCCTTCTCATCAGGACTCACTGCGAACTGAACGTTGCAACCTCCAGCAAAGTCCCCAATGGCCCTCATCATCTTGATAGCCATATCGCGCATGCGCTGGTAGGTGGAATCACTAAGGGTCATAGCAGGTGCCACGGTGATGCTATCCCCAGTGTGGATGCCCATAGGGTCCATGTTCTCAATAGAACAGATGATGACCACGTTGTCATTGCTGTCCCTTAAGAGCTCGAGCTCGTATTCTTTCCATCCCAATAATGCCTTATCTATCATGACCTCATGGATGGGTGAGATCTGCAGTCCACGGGTGAGGAGATTTTCAAATTCATCAGCCGAATAGACGAGGCTGGCGCCAGCACCTCCCAGCGTATAAGATGCCCTAATACATAATGGGAAACCGAATTTCTGAGCGACTTCCTTTCCTTCTAAAAAGCTCTTTGCCGTGGCCTGTGGGGCCATGCCGATGTCCAATGTTCCCATAAGCTCACGAAACTGTTCTCGGTCCTCAGTGATGTTGATGGCATCTATATCCACACCGATCATACGCACATTATACTTCTCCCAGATGCCTTGCTCATCACATTTCATGGCAAGATTGAGCGCGGTCTGCCCCCCCATGGTAGGCAGGACGCAGTCAATATCTTGTTCTTGTAGGATCCGTTCAATGGATGCTGGTTCGAGCGGTTCCAGATAGATGTGATCCGCCATGACAGGATCGGTCATGATGGTCGCAGGATTGGAATTGATCAAGCTCACTTTGATCCCTTCCTCACGAAGAGACCGTGCGGCCTGGGAACCGGAGTAATCGAATTCGCAAGCTTGACCTATCACTATAGGCCCACTGCCTATAATAAGTACATGTTTGATGGAGGTATCTCTTGGCATAGTGTTGACCTTAAAAAATACCCCCTGTGGTCTGAGACCAAGGGGGTATCCTTTTTCAATTTTCTTTAAAGCGATCAGGCATATCGCCTGCGAAGGTAAGCCTCAAAGCGGCTCGGTTTACGCCCACATATCCACAGATCGTGAAAAACTATTCCTTGATGAGCTTTGTCTGAACGGGAACCCCATTCACACTCAAATCCACCACATAGAGTCCAGCTGCCAAGTCACGCATCGGTATCATCACCTGCTGGGCACCCATTTGGAGTTGAGCATCCCTGATACTCCACACTTCTCGTCCAACCATATCCAATAGCTTGAGTCTCACTGCAGCGGTCTCTGAGAGATTGAATCTCAAGGTGCTGTACTCCTCTGCTGGGTTTGGTGAAAGGTTCAAGTCCAGTCCTTCGATGAGAGCTTCCTGCAAACCCGTTACAGCCGCGAGAATGTTGATGTTGTCGATGTAGATATTATTACCTCCGTCATTCTCGAACTTGAACTTGATCCTTACGTCATCTTGAAGCTTGCCTTGACTGATATTGGTAATGAAAATAGTCTGCCATTGGTCTGCACTAGGAATAAATGGCTCTAAGGTCGGGTCAGCTGTAAGCAAAGTGGTGTTTCCAGTCAAGGTCTTCTTCAGCACCCATGAATCTCCACAATTATCGGAAAGATAGAACCTCAGTTTGTCTTTGTTGTCGTCCACCTGTTGCGCAAAGGCCACGTCAAAGCTGAAGATGACTTCCTCGGCCGAGCTCAGATCGATAGCCCTACTTATAAGTTCATCTTCCAGTTCGAAATTACTATCAAGGTTATTAAGGAACACGCTGGAAGGGCTGCCATTCCCAACTTCATTATTGATGGCCCAAGTGACATCTCCATTGGGGTTATCCACGAACCATTCTTCACCTATTCCAATGTTCACCGTTTCAAAACCTTCAAGGTATGGAAGAGGGACACCAACATTATCGATCACTTCAATATACTCGGACCTTACCTCTACATCCTCTCCGATGCTATTCGACACTGTAAGGGTCACCTCATAGATTCCGGGTTCAGTATAGAGGACGGTCGGATTGGCTTCAGAAGATGTGGAAGGACTTCCTCCCTCAAAGGTCCATGCCCAACCGACCTCTGCCAAAAGCGAAAGATCCTGGAACTGAATCTCATTGTTCAGGCATATCAATGTCTCATCCGAACTGAAGTTGGCCACAGGCGGGCTGGTTATTCCGGAGAAAAGATCTGTCTCCCACAATCCACGACCATAAGTGGCCGCTCTCAATTTCCCTGAAGCCTCATGGATCTCCAGCTCATTCACCACAACATTCGGCAGTCCATCAAAGAAAGGCACCCAATTCACAAGGTCATTGTTGGTATAATAAATCCCCACATCCATCCCAACATACAATCCTCCGTTATTCTCAAGATCGAAGACCACTGTATTCGCTGGCATATTTGGAAGGTTCAAAGTGACATTCTCCCATGTGGCCCCTGCATCTGTTGAGTGAAAGACCTTTTCTCCCACGTTATACCCTGAAACAGTCACCCAAAGTTCTTCAGGATTTGTTGGATGTATGTATATAGATGTTTTGGCCAAGCTCGGCAGACCAGCATTGATGAAGGACCAATTCTCTCCGCCATCCGAGGTCATTAGCAAGGAAGAGTTTCGGGCCATATAGATGTAGTCATGGTCGGAAGGTGCGATATTCAGCGTAGTGATATTGCTTGCTGCTGGGCTTACAGAGACCCAATTCTGATTGCCATTCCTTCTCCAAAGGGATTCATAACCTGCGAAGAGTACATTGCTGTTTTCTGGATCGAGCATGAAGGGAGTAATCCAAGCTCCAGTTTCAGGAACATTGCTACTGTAATTATCCCAATCCTGACCTCCATTTGAAGAACGCCTGATGTTCCCGAACTGAGTCGAGGCATACATAGAGTTAGGATTGTCAGGATTGATGAGGCAGTTCATACCGTCAGCTCCTATCGTCTGACCGCAGACGCCATCATCACAGAGAATGACACCATTGTCCTGGGCACCCGCCAGAATGAGCCCCTCATCCGTAGCGCTTCCACCCATCCGATAGAATTGGCTGTTCTGAATGCCATCGGTGATATCAGCGAAGGCTCCGCCATTGTTGAATGATTTGAAAATCCCCCCGTCTGACCCACAGTATAGAGTGGAACCGTAGTAATCCAGTGCATGGATGTCCGCATGGACATAGGCACCAGTGGAAGATGGATAAACCCAGTGGGCACGGATGTTCCAAGAGCTCCCAGCATTATTCGAACGCCACAGGTTCACCCCTCCCACGAAGACCTGACTGGCATTATTGGGGTTCACAGCCAAGGCCATATCGTACCATGCTTGCCCCCCAGAATCATCTCCATCCTCTGACCAACCCATGATATTGGGACTGTCGGCTCTCAGGGTAAAGGATTCTCCCGCATTGGTTGAACGGTAAACACCCATGAATCCTTGGTCAGAACTTCTTCCTGCGAGAATGTAAAGCCAGTCCGGCTCATCCGGAGATATTGCTATGGCAAGCCGACTCACGTTGTTCGAATTCGGCCCACCACTTGTAGCAGCTGAAAAATTCTCACCACCATCAGTAGAACGCACCACATAATTCCTCGCTCCGTAGACGATAGTTGGATCTGTAGGGTGGAGTTCAATATCATAGAAGACCCCGCTAGAGACCAAATACCAAGAGTTTGCAGCATCCACTGTCTTCCAGAGTCCATAATCAGTGGCAGCATAAAGTGTGTTGTGGTCATAATGAGAAATCAGGACTTTATTGATGTTCCTGAAGTTCATGATTTCCCAGTTCAGTCCTGTGGTCTGAAACGTCTCTCCACCATTCGTGGATTTAAGCACTCCTACTGAAAAGGTGTCATCCGCATTTCCATCGCCTGTACCTATGTATACGATATCTGAATCTATAGGGTCGATGGCAATACCGGAAACTCCCAGTGTAGGAAGCGCGTCTGTCATGGCTTGCCAGGATTGTCCTCCATCCATGCTTTTCCATAGCCCTCCTCCTGGCGTTCCTACATACACGACCTGGTTGTTATTCGGATCTTGAGCAACACAGTTCACCCTCCCAATTCCAGGGCTGTAACTTTGAAAAGCGAGCTCGGTAGGCCCAATGGGCGTCCAGTTGGCCAATGACTTGCTCTGGTCCATTCCCTTGAACTTCTTCTTAAAGGCTTCTGTCTCCTTCCAGACTTGCTCAGGAGCAGGAAACTCTCCGCTGGGAAATACCCTCTGCTCCCAGAACCACTCCCATCTCTTGAATTGTTTGTATCCCTTTCCTTTTTCATAGGCCTTATCAGCCCATTCAGCATTGAAGGCCTCTTGGATCTCATAGAAGTTCTTGGATCTATCCTTTCTTACATCTGCCCATGTCTGAGAAAATAAAAAGGATGAAACAAGGGTAAAGGTGATTAGTAGCGCAGATGTCCTCATGTACATTTTCAGTGTGTCTTCAAAGTTAATCAGTCAGCGTCTTGGAATCAAATATGACTAAAACCTAAGCAAGTCCACTATAGGATTCTTTCCTTTGCATGAACGCTGTCCTTTTATGCAAGATTCCCTGACATTGATACGGACCTCTGATGGCTCTCATACCTTGAAAAGCGAACTCTTCCAGCAGCATTACCATAGCTTGCATGGCGCTATTCAAGAATCAGAGCATGTCTTCTTCAAAGAAGGACTCCTCCGTTATCAGCACATCAGGAATCTCAGAATCTTAGAAGTGGGATTCGGCACAGGCTTGAACGCGCTATTGGCATTCAAATACAACAAGGAAAGGAATTCCAAGACCGATTACATCTCCTACGAAGCGTTCCCAATATCCATCGAGATTGCTGAAAAACTTGAATATGGGAAGTGGCTGGGCAAGGACTATGATAAGACGCTCCTCAGCATGCACACTGCACCAATGGGGGTGACTCAGATGATTTCAGAAGAGTTCAGTCTTCTCAAGAAGCAAGAAGACATCCTTGAAGGAATGGATGAAGAAGAGGTGGACATCGTATTCTTCGATGCGTTCTCACCTGGGAGTCAGCCTGAGCTCTGGGCAGTAGAGGTGTTTTCAAACCTCCATGCCTGCATGAAGCAAGGCGGAATTCTAACGACCTATTGCTCCAAAGGAGATGTCAGGCGAGCGATGCTCATGGCCGGATTCAAAGTTGAAAAATGCCCCGGCCCTCCAGGCAAAAGAGAAATGTTGCGTGCAATCAAATAGAAGGGTCCAACCTTCTCTGTACCATCTCTTCCACTTTCTGAATGCATCGCTCAGGACCCCCGGTGCGCCATGCGATGTCATTGAGCTTGCCTCCAAGTAAGAAAAAACTGTCGATGTCATTCTCCTTGAACTCTTGGAGCACATGATCCCTGAAGTTCAATAAAGCGATCCACCCGTCCATTTCCATGACCTCTTCGAACCACTCCTCGTAATAGGAATCATCCGAATGATGGAAGTTCAATACGTTCTCTCCAATAAGTATGAATTTCGATATACCGCTCAGAACCATACTGTCTATCAACTCTCGCTTAAGGAACATGATGTCATTATGTATGCAATCGTTCCATTCTCCAATAAGCTCTATGATTCCAATCCCTTCATCATAATCTGCATAAATGACCTTGACGAATAAGGTGGGCGATCCTATGCTATCCCATTGAGGATGGATGTAATACCCATAGATCTCGGTGCTGTACTCGAACTGATTACACTCCTTTTGGAAGAATGGTGATCCTGAATCTTCCTCCGAATCATAATAATCCTTCCAGTTATAGAATGGTTCAATATTGTGCACTGATGTTCAGGTATTATAAGGTGCGACTGCCTCGGTTTTGGGATTCTTATATCTGAGCACACTTGAACGGCCTTTACTGAACTGCTCCTTTCCAGCCACTTTTCCTTTTCTCAAGACCTTCTGATCTTCAACGGGCAGTTGGACCACGGTGCTGCATTCTTCTGAGCAGGCTCCATGATAGGCCTCAGCACATGACGGACATTGGATGAACAACAGATGACAAGAAGCGTTGGCACAGTTGGTATGGTCATCACAGGTCTCACCACATTGATGACAAACGGAGATGATATCTTCAGTGATTCGCTCAGCCCTTCGTTCATCGAACACGAAATTCTTTCCCTTGAACTTCAAATCCAATCCTTCCTCTTTGGCTCTCCGTGTGTATTCAATGATCCCACCGTCCAATTGATAGACCTTCTTGAAACCCCTGTGTTTGAAATAGGCACTGGCTTTCTCGCAACGGATCCCTCCAGTGCAGTACATGACCACATTCTTGTTCTCTTTGAAATCGTCCAATTCCGTAGCTATGATGGGCAAGGACTCTCTGAAGGTGTCCACATCAGGAGTAATGGCTCCTTCAAAATGACCAACCTCGCTTTCATAATGGTTCCTCATGTCCACAATGATGGTGTCGGGGTCTTCTGAGAGTTCATTGAAGGTCCTCGCATCTACGTGGATTCCAGAATCTGTGACATCGAATGTGGAATCATCCAGTCCATCGGCCACGATCTTATCGCGCACTTTGATCTTGAGTTTCAGGAAAGACAAGTTATCTTGCTCAATGGCCACATTCAATCGGATTCCGTCCAAGAACGTGACCTCTGATAGCTTTTCCCTCAAGGCATCGAAATTTGCAGAGGGGACAGAGATCTGTGCGTTGATTCCTTCCTTGGCCACATAGGTCCTACCAAGGACATTCAATTCATTCCAATCAAGGAAGAGTTTATCTCTGAAAAATCGGGGGTTCCGGATATGGTGGTACTGATAGAAGGACAAGGTGAGGCGCTTCTCTCCAGCCTCAAGAATCAAATTCCTTCTTTGCTCAGCACTCATTTTATTGTACAGTTGCATTCTATACAGTCTTTAAGTGTGACAGGCGGCAAAAGTAAGGAATGAAGGACGATATGACCAATAACCAAAGTGTTAGGACCTTTGCCTTAGAAGCATCCTGAAGCCATTAGCTTCTTAGTACTTTTATCTCGAATAGAAAACAACATCAGCATGCCATTCTATCATAAGCTGGGGAATATCCCACCTAAACGTCATACCATCCATAAGAGTCCGGAAGGGAACTTCTATTATGAGCAGTTGTTCGGAACTGTGGGTTTCGATGGAATGTCCTCTTTACTCTATCACCTTCACCGACCCACTATGGTCAAGGAGATACTGAGGTCATACAGTGTAGCACCTGAGATCAGTAGAGAAGAACATGAAAGCCTTGAGTCTCAAAGGCTTCCAAATCAAGCCTGAGGACGATTTCCTAGACAGCCGAAAGGCTATCTTGGTCAACAGTGATGTCAGCTTAGAATTGGCTGCTCCAAGGAAATCCTTGAAGGACTATTACTATAAGAATGCTGATTGCGATGAAGTCATCTTCGTGCATAAAGGCACAGGTAAGCTCAGGACCATCCTTGGCAATATCCCATTCGAGTATGGGGACTACCTGGTCATTCCACGAGGGATGATCTACCAGATGGAATTCGATACTGAGGAAAACCGACTTTTCATCGTGGAGTCCAAGCATCCGATTTACACTCCCAAGCGATATCGAAATTGGTTCGGGCAGCTTCTTGAGCATTCCCCATTCTGTGAAAGGGACCTTCATGGCCCTAGTGACCTGGAGACACATGACGAGTTAGGGGACTTTGAGATACGGGTGAAGAAGCAGGACATGATGCATGTCTACCTCTATGCCTCTCATCCCTTTGACGTGGTAGGTTGGGATGGATATAATTTCCCTTATAAATTCTCCATCCATGACTTTGAGCCGATCACTGGGCGCGTCCATCAACCACCACCGGTACACCAGACGTTTGAAACAGGGGCCTTCGTGATCTGTAGCTTCTGCCCAAGGCTGTATGACTATCACCCCAAATCCATACCAGCGCCTTATAACCATAGTAATATTGATTCGGATGAAGTGCTCTATTATGTGGATGGCGAGTTCATGAGCCGTAAGAATGTAGAACCCGGCCTGATCAGTCTGCATCCTGCAGGGATACCACATGGTCCACATCCTGGCACCATGGAGAAGAGTATTGGAGAAAAGGAGACCTTGGAGTTGGCAGTCATGGTGGATACCTTCAAGCCTCTGATGGTCACAAAAGCCGCCTTGGATATCGAAGCTCCTGGCTATTACAAGAGCTGGTTGGAGTAGTGCGTATGGACTTAGTCTGCGCTGAAAATCCTTTACTTGATACTACCCTGCTTTTCCATGCCTCCCTTTTGATAAGTGAGGAACGAAGTGCCCATAAACGTATCGATTATAACCCAACTTTAAAGAACACTAACTCTTATTTGTAATGGGTAAACTAGATGAAATGGTAGACGGCTTTGAAACCTAAATGAAGGAAAAGCTTGATGCCAAGACTATTGACAAGAAACTTTTGCATGCCATCGCCAAAGGGCTAGGTCCTTCATTGTATAAAGCAGATGCGCAAAAGGTGGCTTGCGGGGAGACCTCTGAGCTAGAGACCATCATGAACGGATTCTGCGCCAAGAAACTCGGCATCACCGATAAAGACAAGGCGATGAAGGGCATCAAGGAGGTCTGTGCTGAAATGGGCTCTTCTAACAGGAACAAACAGAGAGTTGTGTTCTATTATCTTCTTGTGAAGAAGTTCAAGAAGTCTTCAGTATATGCCTGATAGAGCATTCCTCCCTGAACTGATCATCCCGCGCCTAAGCATAGTGCGCGGGATTTTTTATAGACCACAGAGTAGTGGTATACGAGTATATTTAACCAAACAAATCAAGAGTAATACACCATGTCCCAAGATTGGATAAGAGAAGACTTTCTATGTTATGTCCTTCTCTATGCGGCCTCGGCCGATCTCGTTATAGGTGAGGAAGAGGAAGACTATATCAAGGGTCAGGTAGGCGATGAAGCCTATGCCGCCATCAAAAAGGAATTCGACCATGACAATGATGCTCAAAGGATTCATAAGATCATGAATTTCTCTGAGGGTGAGGATTTCGATAAGGAATATTGCGACATTGTCTTGAATGACATTGACGACCTCTTCTTGAGTGATGGCAATTATTCTCACTGGGAGAAGAACATTGCGCGGGCACTCAAGAGATTGATGAATTCATAGCCTTTCAGGAATTGCATCAATGAAAAAAGGCCGAGCTATGCAGCGCGGCCTTTCTTGTTCGTTCTTATCAACTCGTTATAGCCTGACCAGCAGAGTTGGGCTGACGAGAGCTTCTCCGTTCCTACCTCGAACTTGAATCATATAGGTACCAGCCTCTAAGTTCTCATCCATCCTGATGACGGATTGTGTGACTCTCTTATTCAAGACCACCCTTCCCCTTAGGTCAGTCAAAATCATCATAGCACCTTCCGCCTGAACCTCACCAAGATCTATGAGTACTTCAGAATCTGATGGATTAGGGAAAATAGACACCGATGGAAGTTCATATACTTCTGATAGAGAAAGCACCTGGTCTATTCTGAACTCATCGATCCCTGCCTCTACGATACTTCCATTATTGAAGTTGTCACTGGTAAGGACTTTCAATCTATAGTTTCCATCATCTGTTAGAACATCTGCCAGCGGGCTTTCAAATAGAACCCATTCACCAAGAGGCCCTGCTGCATTTACTTCATCAAGTGGAAAGTCAGCGCCTATTTCATTTACTAGTGAGATGATCAACTCATCATCGGATACTGTATCATCATAATTGGCAAACCAGCGCTTATAAGAAATAGTCGGGTTGCTGGCAAGATTCACCTCGAATAATGGTGAAACGAGCAAAACGAAACCATCGTCAACGTCATCATTTCCTACTGAGCCTTCTGCATTCCCAGTGACATAAGCCTTATCCTGACAATCACCCGCTACATCAGCGCTTGGATTGGAAGGAGAATTGAAATAGGTTGTACCCAATGGTTCCACCCTTACCCAATGCCCTGTCGGAGATGTGGAAGAAGTCGTCCAACCAAAATCAAGTGAAAAGTCATCATAGTACCCTTCATCCAATGCAAATTCCAAGGAGGTGGTGTTACCTGTCACGACCAATTCAAAGCATTCAGTGACATAGCCCCAAGCTCCAACGGTTACCTCATAGGTGTCAGGAAAAACCCCATCCAAGGAGAACTGCCCTGAGCCATCCGCTTCTGCATTAACAATGAAATCTGGGCTGTTTAGCTCGATCAAGGCGTTGGGGACTGCAGTTCCGTCAGCGTTGCTGATGACATTCCCAGCTAGAGCAAAGGATTCGAAAGGCTGGAGTTCCACATCCAATTCCGTAATGACTCCATTGTCGAGCTGAACCTCCACGGTCTGGGGTTCATACCCTGGCTTGGACACCGTGACTTGATATGTTCCAGCGATGGCATAACCCGTGGCATAAGTGCCTTGGTTCCCCGATAACTCAGTTACAATGGTGCTTTCAAGGACCAAGCTGGCGCCTACAAGGCCTAAACCTGACACCGCATCGCTTACCGTACCTTCCAACCAGCATGCCCTTACATAGTTCGGCTCCAGAACATACATCCCATTCCCTATATCCGAGACCAGCACCAGTCCTGATGGAAGATAAGGATAGGCTCCCCAAGCTCCATTGAATCCGGTACTTGTGGGTATATAAGTATCGAAGTTCCCTACTTCGACCAAATTTCCAGGATTGGAACCATCCACAATGATGCAACCATCGGTATAATATGAGATGATTATCCAGTCATCCCAGACATGGACATTGTGGGGTATCACTCCTTCACCGAGGGTTTCCAAAGGCCTGAACTGATCCAACTCTTGGACATCCGTAGGATCGGAGACATCATAGGATCCTACAGGTCCATTGCTGATCTCATCGGTAGTGAAAAGATATTGGTCATTATCAGAAAGCCATGCGTTATGAGTGAAGTTCCCTCCTGTTTCCTGACTTCCTAGAATCTGAGTACTATTCTTATCGCTCACGTCATATATTGAGAACACCCCTTGATACACCTCTGAACTGTAAGCCACGTTATTTCTAGTGAATACATCGTGAGCGTACACAGAAGGACCCACACCTGCAACGACCGGAACCCCAGGCTCAGTGAAGCAATCCACATAGATCATCCCTCCGCTGTTCAGGTTACATCCGACCAGATAGGCATATCCGAATTCATCGATCCAAATGTTATGACAGGAACTCAAGTTCCCATAACCCGGAATATTGGGCGTCCAATTGTAGGCACTGGCGTTAGCGGGTAATTGAGTCAAGTCGATGACCATCACACCGTTGGAACTCTCATTGGTCACATAGGCATACCCGTCCCAGGTCTTGATGTCTCTCCAAATGGAATTTGCTCCTGGAAAGAAGAACAGTTCTGTTGGATTCTCAGGATCGGTTACGTCTACGATGGATACTCCGTTATAGACACCCACAATGGCGTACTCAGATCCGTCAGGAGCAGCATAACCCCATATATCGCTGAGCTCTTGATCATACGTGATGTTACCAACATACGTCATGTTCCACTGGCTGAACAGACCGAACGAAGTCAAAATAGAAAGAACGAGGAAGTATGATCTCATGATTCAATGCGCGATGTTAAAGCGACTTGTGACAGACGCTTAGTGAATATTTCTGAAAAGAAGTTCAATCAGCCTAAAAAGACTTGTGATTAATATCTATCGAAGGTCAAGGTCTTACCGCTTGAATTCGAGTAAGGTTTTCTCGATGATACGCAAACACTCTGTGAGTTCATCGTCTGTCATAACCAAAGGTGGAGCGAATCTAATGATGTTACCGTGGGTTGGTTTGGCTAAAAGTCCATTATCTTTCATTCTTATGCAGATGTCCCATGCCGTGGAACTGTCCGGGGAGTCATTGATGATAATGGCATTCAATAGCCCTTTTCCGCGAACAGAGACCACCAGATCGGTCTTTTCAATTATACGGCCCATCTCCTCACGGAAACGCTTGCCGAGCCTCCGTGCATTAAGAGCAAGTTGTTCATCCTCAACGACCTGGAGGGCTGCCATGGCCACACGGCTCGCCAGAGGATTACCTCCGAATGTACTTCCATGTTGTCCAGGTTTGATAACATTCATGATGTCATCATCCGCAAGTACGCAGGACACTGGATAGACTCCTCCTGACACTGCTTTACCTAAAATGAGGATATCCGGCTTGCGGTAGTTGGACTGTTGCTCGCAATGTCCTTGACAGGAACACTCTCCGCACATGGCCAATAAGGAACCTGTGCGAGCTATTCCGGTCTGTACTTCATCTGCGATGAAGAGCACCCCTGCCTTCTTGCATAAGGCATGGGCCGCCTGAAGGTAACCTTCATCTGGCACGAACACCCCAGCTTCACCTTGGATAGGTTCAACGAGGAAGCCGGCTACATTCTCCCCTTCTAAGGCCTTCGAAAGGGCTGCTATGTCATTATAAGGTACGTTGACGAATCCTGGCGTATACGGACCAAAATTATTCCGAGCGCCAGCATCGTTAGAGAAAGAGATGATGGTCGTGGTGCGTCCATGGAAGTTACCATCGCAGACGATGATCTTCGCTTGATTCTCTGCTATACCCTTCACCTCATAAGCCCATTTCCTACAGAGTTTTATGGCTGTCTCAACCGCCTCTGCTCCTGTATTCATGGGGAGCACCTTGTCGAATCCGAAATACTCGGTGATGTATTTTTCATATTCCCCTAGGACATCGTTATGGAAAGCGCGGGAGGTGAGTGTCAACGTCTCAGCTTGTTCCTTCAGTGCTCCTATGATCCTGGGGTGGCAGTGACCTTGATTGACCGCACTATATGCCGAAAGGAAATCAAAGTATCTGCGCCCTTCTGCATCCCAGAGATAGACCCCCTCTCCCCTAGCCAGAACTACTGGGAGTGGATGGTAATTATGTGCTCCATACCTCTCCTCCAATGCAATAGCGTCCTGCGTGGATACTTTCCCTATGATCTCTGACATGACTTGAATTTTGATGCCTCAAAGATACATAAGTCCACAGGTGATTCTAAGCCTCAGGAACAGGCATGGATGATGTCCTGCTTCGTATAGGAATCGTTGGGGATATTCAGCTTATATCGATGAAGCACTTCAGGAATCTCCTCTCCTTTCAGGTACCTATCGAACCAGGTCTTGAAATAGTCAGGGCGTTCCGTATTCTCTATCAACGGGGCCAATTGTATCGCACTTCCAATGCCACTTCTTTGCAGGAAGGAGAAGATCATTTGCATGGCGTATTCCTTTTCTTTCGGGCCATTGGCCGATCTGCTTTTAGAGAAATAATCCTCTTCTGAGATAGCTTGGACTGTTCCTGAGTCGACATAGAACTGGTAGGTCTTCTCTCTGGCGATGCCAAGCTTATCCCCCATTCCCAATCTATAGATGAGGTGGCGCAATTCCTTTTTAAAGGGCTTCAACAGGCGATTGTTGCGAAGGGCGTCCGTTTTTCGTTTCACATCAGGGGACCACATCAAGAAAGTCGCGGACAGGCTTTCAGGAAGAAACACGATGTGAGGCTCCCAGCTATCCACCCTCGAAGGATTCCAGTCCTTCTGATGGAAATGCTTATTCACTCTCATGGAGGACTTCAGCGAGCGCTCATCTACGGTCACATCCTTGTCAAAGAGCATGCTTTCATAGCCTGAACCAAAGAAGGCATAGGTCGTCAGGATATAATTGTTGTGATGGTGTATAGCATGGGCCGCATAATGTTGTGTATCAGCACCTCCAGCCGGAAAAAGGTGGATCTTCAGGATGTAATCATCGGTTTCATGGACATAGAAGAACGGAATATTGTAATCACTCCAGTCAAAGTTCAACCATCCTTCATCCGTGAAATTCCGCTCTATGACTTTGGATAGGAATGCCTTGTCACGTCCCATTTTGACCAATACAGGCTCTACAGCCTTATGAAAGTCTCTTCTGTCGGTATGACGTTTTTCCAAGGCATTCACCTCCTCGATATAGGGGTGACCTTGAAAGAAATCGGCTTGAGTGGCTTGGCTCATACAATCGGCTGGAATTAGTGTTCAAAGATAAAGTGGAATCATCAGACAGCTGAAGGCCTATGGA
>JAQCAN010000011.1 GCA_027621335.1 Bacteroidota bacterium | reverse complement strand
GGAGGACGCCATCGTGGACCGTTTCAGAGAGAAGACAGGCATACGCCCCAATGTGGATGTGGAGGCCCCTGACCTGTTGCTGAATCTATATATCAAGGATCAAGATTGCCGAATCTCCATGGATAGCAGTGGAGAATCTCTTCATAAACGAGGCTATAGAGCGAGTGGACATGCAGCGCCATTGAACGAAATCCTTGCGGCAGGAATGGTATTTTTGAGTGGATGGACCAAGGAGCGCCCCTTATGGGATCCTATGTGTGGCTCTGGAACCCTTGCTTTGGAAGCAGCCATGATTGCTTCAAACACTCCTGCAGGATTCTTAAGAGAGGAGTACGCTTTTATGCGTTGGAAGAATTTCGATAGCTCCCTCTGGGAGAAAGTAAAGAAAGAAGCCAATGCCGAGATAGACAAAGGAGATATCACTATCAAAGGCACAGACCTCAGTGGCATCCATGTGCGTATGGCTCGCAGCAGTTCGGAAACACTAGGCTTGGATGAAGTGATGCACTTTGAGCGGGCCGACTTCTTCGAACAGAAGGGCCAAGGTGAATTCCTGATCTTCAATCCTCCCTATGGCGAACGGATGGGGCAGACGGATATCATCGGTTTCTATGAGGACATGTCCGATCATCTCAAGCATCAGTTCCCTGGGTCGGAGTGCTGGTATATCAGTTCCAATGAAGAAGCACTGAAGGGTTTCAGTCTGAAACCGACCAAACGCATGGTCCTTTTCAATGGATCGCTTGAGTGCCTCTTCCAGCGATTCGACCTTTATGATGGAAGCAGAAAGGGAATGAAAGTGGAACGTCCAGAGAGTTATGCAGACCGTTTCTGGCCTGCTCCAGAAGCGCGAAGACCCTTCAAGAAGAATAGGGACGAGACAGGCAGAGACACCAGAGATGCGAGAAGACCACAGCAAGGTGACCGACCTTCAAGAGAAGAAGGAAGAGCCCCTAGAAATGGAGATAAGCCCTCTGGATTCAAGAAGGAATTCAAGGGGAAGGGGCGAGAAGAGATCGATAGCCCCGTGAGCAAGCGCAGAACCCCATTCGATCAGGACAGGACTCCACCAAGTGAAAGGAAGAAGAGCTTTTCAAATGAGAGTACCTCACAAAGCGAAAGGAAAAAGAGCTTTCCAAGAGACAAGCCTAAAGCGGATAGTCGGAAGAGTGAACGACCTCAAAAGGCTAGGAATGAAAGCATGAGTTCCAAAGAGGTGTCTAAGGAGGATAGAGTGAAGAGCAAACCAGACCAGGCGCCTGAGACCAAAGGGAACAGTTTCAAGGAAAGCTTGAAAAAAGCTGCGTTGAAGAAAAAGCAAGAAGGGGATAAGGAAGACTAGGTCAGTGCCCTCCTTCTTCCACCTGTTCCATATCATGATGGTCGCCATGGTCATGATGAGGTGCTGACCAGCGGGTCATGAAATAGAAGAAGATCAGAGTAAATCCAGCAATGAGGAGAAGAGGCGTGCTGATGTCAAAATACTTTTCCTTGCTCATTTCGATAATTTAATGGCTACAAATATCGCCCAACATATAAGATTTCAAAGCTGAACTTTTCAGAATCAAAGTGATTCACTCCACCCCGAACTCGAAGGCGGTCATCTTGAACTTGATGCCTGTGCGCAAGGTCTGAATTCCACCGCTCAAGGAGTACTTCAAGGTATCCAATTGCTTGTAGACCATTCCTACGTCATAAGCATATATTTCCTGAGCGAACTCCTCCTCTATGAGGTTACTGATGTCCCTCTGAATCACAGTGACCGTATTATCGAATGAAATCGGTCCAATCTGCTTGGGTGTAGCGATATCCTGGTATCTGTAGTCCCAATCCTCGAAGACATTCTGTGCATTCCCATCCCAGACCAAGAATTCATCCACTGGAAATACCATTTTCACGAATCGCACATTCTCTTCCACTTTCTCAGCCCGAGTAGTGGTCCGGTTGGCCACCCATATTTTCTTTAGTACCCAAGGGTCTGAGGCTTCATCTCTATAAAACCGTTCGATCCTGGCGGTAGGCCTACCTTCTAAATCGAAGAAGGTGGTGTCCAGAACTTCTTTGATCTGAAACTGGAACGTATCCTGTATACCGGACGGGATATCGTAGACCAAGCTATCCACATCATAGGCGATGTAGCTGTTCGACTTAAGGTTGAAATAAGCATAACCAGGATCTATGAGGACAGGGTCATCCCCTTTGCAGCCCATGAATACGCTGATGGTAAAAATGGCTATGGCCGCGTGCACCTTCATTTCAGTACTCCTAGTTCATAGTGCTCTTCTTTGATGAGCACTCCTGCCTCATTGAAATGTCTGACCGTACCATGAAGCTCATCCGTCTTGTATAGACCACTCATCTTCACTCCATTCCCAGTCTTGACCTCTTTCATATACTTCTCCCCTGTACGAGGATCCACCTCCTCGACCAATTCAAACGAAGCATCGTCATAGTAGTAGGCGAAAGGACCTTCCTTGACCCCATTCTTGTAGGTCACTTCCGAGAGAATGATGTTGTCCGGTCCATATTCGTAAAAGGTCCCGTTCTCCTTCTTCTCTTTCTCCACTTCTCCTCTTCGATAGAGCATTTGGTTGCGTACGCTCCCATCTTTGTTATAATACCACCACGTTCCTTCTCGCATGCCATTCACACACTTCCCATAGATCTCTTTCTTACCATTCGGGAAGTAGAATGTCATCTCTCCATCGTAGACATCATTCACAAAATTTCCTTTTAAATAAGGCTTACCGTCTTCGAAGAACTGGTTCCAAGGCCCATGTCGGAGGTCTTCTTTCCAGTATAGCTCTTCAGCGAGAATGCCAGTGGGAAAATAAACTCTCTCCACGCCTGATTTCTTTCCATTCACCCAATCTTCAGTGGACGTCAGACGCTGCTCTTCATCGTAGTAATTCCATACACTGTCCTTAGCTTGTGAGATATACTTCCCTTCTCCCATCTTGCCTCCTGCAGGGTAATAAGTGATTGAAAAGACGTCCTTACCTCCCGGTCGATAGAACATATCGGCTTTCTTCCCTCCTTCTCTAAAATAGTATTGGAAATGACCATACGGCAGATCATCCTTGAACTGGCCGATATAGAAGACTTGCTCTGTGCCTTCAAAGAATTTTTTGTAATCCCCTTGTTTACGACCTTGATCATCCAAGACATTAAAGGGCTGTGCCGATGCACTTGAGAGAATAAAGAAGGGAATCAGGACGGTTAGGACGTGTTTCATACTGTAAAAGCGAAGTTAAACCTGAATGCTTGACTTGCGCAGCATTGTTCAAAAAACCGTGCCAAGGAAAGCAGAACGAGCCTATCGAGCTTTAAAACGTAGTATTGGACTCTGTGGTCTGCTCTCCTCTCATGGAATTCTCCTTCCCTCCATACCATATCAATCCCACCAACACGTGAAATAGCGTTATTCGTAATATAAATTCCATGCTCCTGTGCTATCGCTGGATGAAATAAAAGAGAGTGTCAATTTCTCCACTCGTTCCCTCTTGGTGAACAAGCTGCGGACTTTCTTGTCCTTGCTAGGGGTCACCATAGGCATTTTTGCCATCATCATGGTCTTCTCGCTTGTGGATTCCATGGAAGCGAATATCCGCAGTACGGTTTCAACCTTGGGTGATGATCTGGTCTTCGTAGAAAAATGGCCTATGACTGTTGAGGAAGGAGAAACGGAATATCCGTGGTGGAAGTACTGGCAGCGGCCTGAGCCTAGCAAGAAGGATTTAGACATGCTCATGGATAGGCTCCGAACTGCTGAAGAGGGCGCTTTTAAGACTGAATATCAGACTGAAGTCAGTTTTGAGAATAACATCATGGGCGGAGCTTTTGTCTTGATATGTACTCAATCCTTTGAAAAAGTCTACCCGCTGAAACTGGAGTCAGGGCGATTCTTCACTCCATCAGAGGCTAATATGGGAAGACCGGTCTGCGTTATCGGGGCGGACATTGCCGATGGCCTATTTGCTGGTGCCTCACCCTTGGGCAGAACGGTGAAGATCAAAGGCCGAAAGGCGGAAGTCATCGGTCTCATGGAACGGGAGGGAGAGAGCTTGCTGGGTGACAATGTGGATGATGTGCTCATTGTTCCTTTGAATTTTGGAAGACAGCTGGTCGATGTGAACAATACCCAGAACACCTTATTCATCAAAGCCAAGGAAGGGGTCACCAATCTGGAACTCAAAGATGAGATCACTGGTGTCCTTCGCTCCATTCATCGGTTGAGACCCGGGGAAGAGAAGGACTTCGCCCTGAATGAGATGAGCATTGTCGCCAATATCTTGGACGGCATCTTTGGATTCTTTACTACCGTGGCCTTGGTCATAGGCATGTTCTCTATACTGGTGGGCGGATTCGGGATCGCGAATATCATGTTCGTCTCGGTCAAGGAGCGCACGAGCATCATAGGCATTCAAAAAGCACTGGGGGCCAAGCAGGCCTTTATCCTTCTTCAATTCCTGGTCGAGAGCATCCTTCTGAGCTTCATCGGTGTGATAATTGCGCTAATCGTGATTTATCTTTTGACGCTTATTCTTTCCAAGGCCATTGGATTCGATGTCTTCCTGAGCATGAAAAATGTTCTCATCGGAATCGGCATCACCTTGGTCATCGGAATCCTAGCAGGCATCATTCCTGCCTTCAGCGCCAGCCGACTGGATCCTGTAGAAGCGATTCGAAGCGCGTAGAAAAGGACCTTATCGATCCTCTGTGTGCAATTTCAGTTAAAAAACCAGAGAGATTCCAACTTGCGGAATTATGATGTCCGTAGGAGTCGTTTCCAAAGAGAAGTTGATATCTCCATCAGTGTCCACAACCAAGGTGGACTGGTCCACATAAGTCACATTTCCTCCGCGTACCACTTGCACCTTGGCATCAATGAAAAAACTTCTTCCCAACCCTAGCATAAGGCCCCCTGCATAGCCATAGCTCATCACTCCATCCCTGCTCAAGCTATAGGTAGTGCTCGTGTATGACCCGTCATCCTCAGTCGCCACGATTTCTGTATCTGTTGTATAGGTCCTTACACCTACGAATCCATCTAAATAAGGGCGAACTGCACCAGTGAACGGTGAGAAACGGGTGATAAAATGGTAGCTGCGCTGATCCGTACCCACATTCATATCCCCTACAATGACGTTCTGAGCGTCATCGACCAATTCAACCAGCGTCTTTTCAGTACCCATGCTGTTCCATGCGAACTCTCCACCCATTCTGAGAATTCCAGAGCGCCCCATAGGTAACATGAGAGAAGCTGCAAAGCCGGCTGGATATCCGTTATATATCTCGGCAAATTCGCTTTGTGGTAGGGCCAGTTGGACATGTCCAGAAATTTGAACGCCCGTGTTATAACCATTTCGGAAATTTCTATTCCTATTCTGGTTGCTGTTGTTATTATCAGCTATCTGTGCCATCAGCCCTCCTTGAAGGCCAATCAGGCATATCAACAGGATGGTCTTCATGTGTTTCATATACAGGTGATTACAAGGGCCGTGCCAATGTAACGAAATCAAAAATCACTTTTTCAGGAAAGTCGAAGCTTTATCCCCATAGAAACCTTTATTCAAGGCGATGATACCGAAAAGGTGAAGGGCCTCTTCTTGGTCCCCATCCTGCCATTTGGAAAGAGCTCTATAATATTCGGCCTCCTCATTGAAGATCTTATTCTCATGGAGTTGGGCCTGCCCAAAAAGTGCTGATGCCTTATCCCATTTACCTAAATTGTAGTAGCACAAGGCTTTGTAGAACGTGGCGTTCTCATCCCTAGGTAAGCGGTCGGAGATACGGTCCAGCATAACGATGGTATTCTTATAGTCCTTATTGACAAAGCTGGCCAAGGCTCTATCCAGTAATTGGCCGTATGACAGATTGATACCCTCTTTTTCCATTTTCTTTTCCTCTTTCTCGAAAGCCGCAGGGGTACCTGTGAGCAATCCAGGGAGAGCGAAGTTGATTCCATTATTGACCTCCTGATAATCCGCTACTTTGAGGTCATGCAAGTAGGTAATAGGAAAGCTCCCTATCCTTAATGATGAAGTGGTCTTCGCGCTTATTTCATTAGGTCTCAAGGCATCTATGCTATCCAATTCCTCCCGTTCACCAACCGACTTATCCTCAGAGACCTCCATCTCGACAAGATGCTGGGCATTCTGATTGGATATGGCTACAACAGCATCGATTTGATCCGCTTCAGGGATGGCCTGAGCCAAGCTGATCTCCAGTAGCTTCAATGAATCCTGATAGCGATCTATAAGTCGGTCATTCTTCAAGCTTCCATCGGCCACTTCACGGTGCAAGTCCGCTATCTCCCGCTCATTCACCCAGAGGTTCCATACACTCCAAGACACGAAGGCCACCATGACCAAGGTCCCGATTCCCCTGAGAAGTCTCCAATGCGCCTTGGATTCCTCCTCTGTCACTCGTTCAACAGACTCTTTATACCACGCTTCGTCCAAATCAGCTTTCGCTGAGGCAAGGTCATGGTCAGCAGCCGCATCCAAAGCATCCGAAAGCAAGGGATCGTTCAAAGCATCTGACTCCAGCTCGAAACTGTCCATAGACGATAATTCGCCTCGGTGATAGGCGGAGAGCTCTTCAGCTGTCCAATTTCTTCTATCATGTTCAGTACTCATTGGAATTCCTGATAATTGGACAGATGGACTCGAAGCATCCGTTTTCCATTTTGGATACAGCTCTTCACGGTGTTCAGGTCCATGTTATTCTCTTCAGCAATAGTCTTGTAGCTCTGCTTCTTCAAATAGAATTGGGTGATGCAGAACCCTTGCTCAGGATTCAGTAATCCTATGGCTTCCTCGAGCAAATTAAGTTTGAGTTCAGTCCATTGTTTGACCTGCAATGTCTCCTCATAACTTGCCTGAAGGTTCAAATGGTCCATGGATACATTCCGATGCCCTTTACGCAACTGCATGAGGCAGAAATTCTTGGATAAGGTGTACAGCCAGGCTCGGAAGTGAAGTACTTCGCTCGTCTTCAGCTTATCGAATAGAGATTGGAAAATATCCATGGACGCATCTCGGGCATTCTCTCTATCCCCGATATACTTGAGACATACACCGAGGACCAGATGGGCATATCGCTCATAGAGCTTTCCTACCCATTTCTTGTCCCCAGTCCGCTTGAATGCTATGACCATTTCTTCATCCGTCAATGTGCTCTCGATTCAGGGAAGATTCGTCAATTGCCGTTGGCTCTCTCTGTAGAAGTCCATGTATCCTTTAGTTTCAATGACGACCACTCCCCCTGTCATATCTCCATACTTCGCAGGGATTCCACCAGTGTAGACCGATAGGTTCTGGATGGCATTACTCGGCACATTCGGAACCTCACCTGCGGTAACTTTCACCCCGTCAATGAAAGTAACCATATTCTCAGGACGACTCCCCCTGAAATACAGCTGTTGACCATCGGCACTAGCCGTCACTCCTGGAATCAAAGAGACGATCATGGCACGCGTATTCCTAGCATCTGCTCTTTGTCTCAGGTCAGGACCGCTAATAGTGATTTTCTCAGGATTATCCGGACGGATGAGAGGCTCTATGTACTCTTTGACTTCCACAACTCCTAACGTATTGAATGTCATACCGATGACTCCTATAAAGGTAATCTCATTGGACCTCACCTCCACTCCCTTCTTGATGGACTCCGTGAAGCGTACATCTTTCACATGAAGGTCATAGCGTCCTGGCTCGAAAGGCTTGATGGCGAATCTTCCATCATCATCCGCTACCACTCCAATGGCGTCTCCGGCATGGTCCACCCACACGTGGGCAAAGGGAACAGGTTCTCCAAGTACTTCGTCCATCACTCTCCCTTTAATCTCACCATAGTTCTGAGCCATAGCTCCTATGGAGATCATTCCGAATATCATTGTCAGGAGCTTCATCGCATTCTTATTTTGGGTTCAAAACATTAGATGCAGAAATGCACCCTATTCCATAAAAACGAATGAAAAAAAAGGTAGAGCCGGATCAGCTCAGATAGATGCCATTCTCAGTGGCCTGTTCTTGAGTGATGAGTTGGTTCATCATTTTAATGAGACCCAAGAGGGATTCATCGCGCTTTTTAGAACTATCCAGTTGGATGAACCTGAACTTCTCTTCACTACTGAATCCAAGCGAGGCCATGATGGCCAGGACATAAGGTGAATCAACGAGATGAAGGGGCACGTCTGATCCACTCAATGAGCCATCCAGACTTTCATAAGCCTCAAGAACCTCGGTGGATGCTAATTCTTTACTCAAATCACGCTTCAGAATCACAGTCCCGAAAGGATAGAGTTTTCCTTCTTTCATTGAAGTGAACTCGGTCAATTCGAAAATACCTTGGGCCTCGATAAGCACATCGGATTCTCCAGAATTATAACGCTTGATGACCCTTACGAGTTTACATCGGGTGCCGTATCTCATTGTTTTCCCCCCCATGGAGAAAGGAATCCCGAAGTAAGGATCCCCCTTTTCCAACTCTGAGAAAAGCTGCTGATACCGCTTCTCGAAGATATGAAGCTGAGTGCGCTCTCCTGGCAGCAAGAAGACAGAAAGAGGGAAGAGCGGAATCTGTATTTTTTCAGAGAGTGTCATCCGTCAATGGCTATTACTTCGTGAACTTCTGGCAGCATGGAGGTCAAAAGGTTCTCTATACCATCCTTGAGAGTGACTGTGGAAGAAGGACAACCGCTGCATGCTCCTCTCAATACTACCTTCACCGTTCCGTTCGAAAAGGAGTCCAGCTGAATGGCTCCTCCATCCCGCTCAACTGCTGGTCTGACATACTCATCCAAAAGGTCTGCAATCTTTTGTTCCAATTCCGAAAATATCCCCCGCCCGTTTGAAGTATGTGATGAAGAGACCTCCTCATTCTCTCTGACCGAGCCTGTGAAGCCTTCCGTCACTGCCAACTGATTCTCCATAAGATATCGCTGAATGAATTCTCGCAGCTCATTCTTTACCAAATCCCATTCTATACTTTCATCCTTATTCACTGTGACGAAATTCCCCATCACAAAAACTCCTTTAACAAACGGGAAATTGAAGAGGTTATAAGCCAGATGCGAGGCTCCTTTGGCCGCATCAGCAGAAATGAATTCCGCCACCTGACCATCACCGATCAGGATTCTGTCCGCTACGAACTTCATACTATTCGGATTCGGAGTCATTTCCGTATAAACGTAGGTCGGTATAAGGCTTGCAGTTCTCATGTTCATAAACTCGAGGTCAAGTATAGGAAGAATTCTCTAGGGGAATATGGTCATCTTTGTGACAATCCTCATACCCACAGCGATGCCTCTGATCCTCTCATGCCAAGGAAAATCACCTCAACTCGGAACTGGATGCTTCATAGCAGAGAATGCCACACTCATTGGGGAATTGACTTGTGGCGATCAATGTAGCTTCTGGTTCCAGAGTGTGGTCAGAGCGGATGTGAACAGAATCACCATGGGGAATCGGGTGAACGTCCAAGATGGAGCCATCATTCATTGCACCTATGAAAAAGCGGCAACGGTCATAGGTGATGACGTATCTATCGGGCATCGCGCCATTATTCATGGTTGTACCATCCATGACCGTGTGCTGGTAGGCATGGGGAGCATCATCATGGATGGAGCTGAGGTGCATTCTGACTCCATTATCGCTGCTGGCGCAGTGGTCCTGGAGGGTACTATTATTGAATCAGGAAGCGTGTATGCTGGGGTGCCTGCACGAAAAGTCAAAGACATAACAAAGGAACTTTTAGCGGATCAGGTAAGTAGGATTGCCAAGAATTACATCTTCTATTCAGATTGGTTCAGATAACTAGGAATTGGAGTACGGGGAGTGTTATTGGATTCCTGAATGGATATTTGTTAGGATTTTCTGGTAGGGTTCTCCTATATTGAGGGTGTATTAAAGCTACATCAATAGAAATCCTAATGAAGCCGTCCGAGGAGTTATTCGACCTCATAAAGTCTCTGACCAAGTCTGAAAAGCGCTTCTTCAAGCTTTCTTCCAGCCTTCAATCTGGGAACAAGAACTACTTGAAGATCTTTTCCGCTATAGATAAGCAACCCGAGTATGATGAGGAAGCCCTGAAGAAAGAGTTCAAGAAAGAGACCTTCGTCAAACATTTCCCATCCGAGAAGAATCACCTTTATAAGCTCATTCTTAAAAGCCTACGTGCCTATCATAGTGATAATTCGGTAAGCTCCATTCTTAAGCAGGAGATCAAAAACATTGAGATCCTATATATGAAATCCCTCTACAAGGAATGCAACAAATTCCTCGAGAGGGCCAAGAAAATGGCCATCACCCACGAGAAGTTCTATTATCTCTATGAGCTACTGAGCTGGGAGAAGGTCTTGCTAGAGGAGGCCTATGAAGAGGGTGAATTCACGGTGGACCTCGATAAACTCATCGCAGATGAGAAGCATGTCATTGAGAAGCTAAGGAATCTGGCTGCTTATCATGTGCTTTACTCGAAAATCAACTACCTATTCCGAAGTGGAGGCTATAGCCGTAACGATAAGGACCGCAAGGTGGTGGAGGAGATCTCCAATCACCCTCTAATCAAGGAAAAGAACACAGCCTTGTCCAGTCGAGCTGCTACAATCTGCTATTTCATCCAAGGCTTTTGTGCCATGGCCAATAGAGATTGGAAGGTCAGCAAGGTCAAATTCATCAGGGTCAAAGAGATCTTCGATAAGAATGATCTCATCAAGAAAGATATACCAAAGCGGTATATAAGAGCTTTGTCCAATCTTGTGAAGTGCGATACAGAACTTTGTGATTACGCAGAGGCAAAAAGATTGATGGATGAAATGGACCACTTGAAGAGTGTCAAAGGATTCAATGCGTTGGACGTCCAACTCCTCATCTTCAAAGAGTCAAAATTGGCCTTTCTCAAACTGTGCCAACGTCAAGGAAGATTCCACGAAGGAGCTGAGCAGATAGAAAGTATTATAGATGAGATCGAGCTTTACCGCGGGCGCATCAATAAGGAGCAGGAAATCAAATTCTACTACAACTTTGCGTATATCTACTTTGGAATAGGTGAATATAACAAGGCCCTTTTCTGGATCAACAAGGTCTTGAATGACAACGAGACGAATCTCAGGCAAGACATCTATGGCTATGCTCGTGTCTTCAACTTGGTCATCCACTATGAATTGGAGAACAAAGAACTTCTTGAATACATCATCAAGTCGACCCATCGCTATCTGAACAAGCGGAATAGGGCCTATGAGATCGAGGGCCTGATGATCAATAGCTTTAAGAAGTTAGCCAAGGCCTACAGTCCAGAACAAGAAAGGAAGTTGATGAAGAAGTTACAACCCGAACTGGACGAAGTGCTTAAAAATGACGCAGATCGAGTTATCCTAGAGTATTTCGACTATTCAGCTTGGCTGAAGAGCAAGCTCGAGAAACGTCCACTTGGTGAAGTGATTGCGGAAGGCGGAAGAATAAAAAAGCCGACTGCTAAGCAGTCGGCTTGAATTCTTTATTCTCAATCTTGCTATTCCTTGGTGATAATGAACTCCGTTCTTCGGTTCAATTCGTGCTCTTCATCACTACACTCTACACCGTTCTTACACTTATTGAGTATCCTGGACTCACCAAAACCTCTGGAACCTACCCTTTCAGGATCTATTCCTTCTGTGACCAAATAAATCTTGGCACTCTTTGCCCTCCTCTCAGAAAGTTTGGCATTATACTCATCAAAACCTCTGGAATCCGTATGGGAGTGAAGTTCTATCTCAATGGTAGGATTTTCTTTCATAAGAGTGACTAATCCATCTAACTGTATGGCAGCATCAGGTCTTATCACATCACTGTCATAGTCATAATAGATATTCTTGACTTCATAGATTCCCTCAGCATCCGCGCTTAAATCACTATTGGGATCGGTGACAATGAGTTTCTCAAGTTCCATTGTTAGAACCAGATTTTCGTCCTTGTATTGGTCCACAGTTGAACGCTCATGGCTCTTGGTGAAGTAGCCTTCCTTCTTACCTTCTATCTTGTATTGGTTGTCCGGCAGCAGCTCTAGCTCGAATTTTCCATCTGAACCTGTGACCAATTCCTTCAGTACTTCCCCTGTCTGCATATTGATGAGCTTGACTGTCACGCCTTTCAACGGTAACTGGTCCTCATTGACCGTTACACCATGCACATAGACTTTGACAGAGGGTTTCTTTTTGAACTGGAAGATCCTGTCCACACCAGAGCGATTAGAAGAGAAGTATCCTGTGCTGTCCTCAGAACTATAAGAGTAGGAGAAATCATCATTCGTTGAATTGATAGGATAGCTGACGTTCCTAGGTTTCCTCCAGCTCCCGTCTTCCCATTGAGTTTTGAAGATATCCAATGAGCCCAGCGTTGGGTGTCCGTCTGATGAAAAGTATAACTCATCATCTTCGCCTAGGGTAGGAAAGACATCATTTGCCGCAGTATTGATGACTGAACCTAAGTTCTCAGGAGTGGACCATACCCTTCCATCATAGGTGGTCATGTAGAGGTCATAGAGTCCTTGGCCTCCAGGCATATCTGAACTGAAGAAAAGAGTATCTCCGCTACTATTTAGTGCTGGATGCATGCAGGTATAGTCAGGAGAATTGAAGGGAAGAGCTGTGGCATCTGTCCATTCGTTATCCACCTTCTTGGCCGTGTATAGAAAGAGGTTATTGAAACTCTCATCATTGCTGTTGGCCTTATTGCCATTGGCAGATGAATAGCTACGCGTGAATACAGCTACATCCTGATTACCGTTGAAAGATATAGGTCCATCATTGAACTTGCCATTGAAGATTCCAGCAAGGGGCTTTTGCTCGGTGAATTCACCTTCAACCCTAGATGCATAGTAGATGTCATTATATGAATTACCCGTCCATGGGTTCTCTCCTCGGCTTACAGGTCGCTCAGCAGTGTAGGCGATGCCTTGGTCATAGATAACTGGACTGAACATAGAGAAATTGCCAATCAATGGAAGCGCTTTGATACTCACAAGTGATGTGTCGTCCTTGAATAGCTCTATGAACTGACAGCTCTCCAGCATAGCCTTTGCTACTTCATCTCTTGGTCGTTCTTTGACGTATTCACGAAAGATCTCTTCTGCCTTGAGATGCCTATCCCTGCTCATCAGAAGAGTTGCATAATTGTACTTATCATCAAGGGTGACCTGAGGATAGTTCATAGCCAGTTCAAACGCCTTCTCAGCTCCATCAAAATCCTTCATCTTCTGAAGCGCAAGAGCAAGCATTCTCAGAGATTCATAGCTCTCTGGCTTTTTCTCGATGGCCTTGTTGAATTTGTCTTTAGCCTTGGCATACATGAGGTTATTATAATCCTCTTTCCCTGAATCCAGGTAGTAGGTATAACTACAGCTACTCATTAAGAAGCTGAATGCCAACAGTATGCTTAGTGTGTTCAGTGTGTTTCGCATCCTATGTCAGATTAGAAGTACCTAGGTGATTTCATCTTGATCACTTCTTTCCCAAAATTATATCCCAACATGACCTCATGACTGCCGCTGCTATAATCTGCAATGTCAGTCAGAGTTAGGTCATACGCATATCCGATGCGTATCTGTGGGGTAACATTCAATTCCAGAATGCCGATCAAGGCATCCTGCGTACGGTATGAGGCTCCGATCCATACCTTCTCGTAGATGAGGAAGTTGGCATTGAAATCCACCTCTAATGGCGCAGCTGGGTGGTACTTCACTAAGACACTCGGTTTGAAGAGCACATTCTCGTTCAGGTCGAAGACCATTCCACCCGTAATGAACATGTGGTCTTCGAAGTATACGTCATCCGTGCCATTGAAAATGCTGTCCGCCTTCAAGGTTAGAACGTCATCACCTGCGAAGATGGTCGGCACGGACACCCCGGCATACCATCGCTCCGAATAGAGGTAAGCTCCCGCTCCGAGCTTTGGAACGAACTTGTTCTGAATAGCCTGACTGAAGACTGGGTCATCTTCATCAAATACGAAAGTCTCATCCAAGCGTGAGGTGTAATTGGTGAATCCGGCCCTTAAGCCTATGGAAAGTCGGGTTTTCTGTTGCGCATCCAGAACCAAGTGGTACGCTCCATTCGCGGAGAACTCGAATTGCTCAGTATCACCGATCTTGTCATGGATGATGATTCCCCCTAAGCCAAGTTTCTCTCCCATCAGTGGGCCATCCACTGCAATCATCTGTGATTGTGGCGCACCGTCAAGATTCACCCATTGGGTGCGATGCAGAGCTGTTGCCTCCCAATATTTATGGCTACCTGCATACCCAGGATTGATGAACACTCCATTGAACATGTATTGGCTCACCATGAGCTCTTGCTGCCCAAAGGCAAGGGTTGCACACACTGCAAAGGTTATCGTGAAAATAATCTGTCTCATCTCGTCTATCTTATTAGGCTTATCTTCTCAATTCCAGATAACCTGAGAGTTCAATATTCATGTCATTTACACGTAATAGAACGAAGTATGTCCCATCGGGGAGCTCGTTGCCATTCTTTCCTTCACCTTGCCATTTATCCTGGTTGTTGTAGTTATTCTGTTCAAATACCGAATTACCCCAGCGATTGAAGACCTGTACTGTGTTGTTAGGAAAGGCTTCGATACCCTGTATTTCCAATCCATCGTTCTGTCCATCTCCGTTGGGTGACATTCCGTTAGGCAGCGTGAGTACCAGTGGTTCAGTAAGCTCGAGACATTGGTCCCAGACACATCCCATTGAGTCAGTGACCACCAGGCAGTATTGTCCTGCAGAAAGTCCAGTGACATCCTGTGAGAATGCAGTGAATCCATCTTCTCCCGTCCAAACGAAGTCATATTCTGGAGTTCCGCCCTCAACAGTCGCTTCAATGGCCCCATCGTTACCCATGAACTCACTGATATTGAAGTCAGGGAAGACACGTATCGGTGAGAACAAGCTTACCGTCAGAGTATCAGGCTCCACAATGGTATACGACTCATCGACCTCACAGCCATTGAGGTCGATGACTGACAAGGTGTATTCTCCTGGAGGAAGATTGGACTGATCTTCTTGGTCCACCAAATCGTCACTCCAGTCGTATGTGAAAGGCATTGAACCTCCAAGGATCGTGATCTGTATGGAAGCTGTATCTATATTGAAACAAGCTGTCATCACGATGTCTGAAGAGATAACCAGCTCCTCAGGCTGGGTCAATTCGATCTCTGAGGTATAAGTACACTCGGCACCGTCAATAGCAACCAAAGTATAGGTATCTGCACAGAGATCTACAGGATTTGGAACAGGGTTACTTGTACCATCGAACCAACTGTAGTTCACTGAGCCGCATTCCCCATTAGGTAAAGCAGTAATTGAACCATCACAACTTCCAAAACATGATATGTTATCTCCACTTGCGTACTCGGTCGTGGTGAAACTCACGGTGAACGGAATAGCGGGTTCCGTCAATGTGATGAACTCAGAAGTTTCGCAGCCATTGGCATCCACCACATAGAGTTCATAATCGCCAGCCACAAGGCCATCGATAGCTGTGATGTCCTCACCTATAAGGAAGGTATCCATGGTCAATACTTGAATCCAATAGTAAGTGGCATCAGGAGCGGTGCCTCCTGTGAGCACAGAGGTGATACTTCCTGAATTTCCTCCAGCGCAGTTCACATTAGTCCCACAATCGAACAAAGGACTCGTCAGTTCCAAGTTCAATTCCTCAGGCTCGGTAATGGTCACGCTGACATCCACTGCACAGCCATCCGAGTCTGTGACTGTTATGGTATAAGGACCGGGACATAGATCGGTAAGTGTCTGGGCAGGGACATAGGTATAGGGAGGGGTGCCACCAGTCGCTGTGACGGTAATAGATCCATCACACGAACCGAAACATGATACACCGAATCCGTTATAATCGGTGACCACGGTGGACGGTTCAATTACAGATGGTTCTGTTACAGTGAAGCACTCCGTATACATGCATCCGCGAGAATCAACCACGTCAACACAATAATCTCCAGGGGCCAGCCCTGAAATACTCTCTAGGCTGCTTGTGAATCCATTAGGCCCTGACCATTCATACGTATAAACAGGGGTTCCACCAAGGGTCGTACATGTGATGCTTCCAGAATTATCTCCAGCACATGCAAGGTTCTGAACGGAACAGTCCAAAGTCAATACATCCGGTTCAACAAGTGTGAAGCATCCCACCTCTACACAGCCATTTCCAGAAGTAGCCGTTACGCAGTAGGTTCCAGGACAGAGGTTATCTGGAGTGACTGGACCTGTGGTCATGTCAGGATCATCCCAAACATATGTGAACTGCCCGACACCACCTGAAGCGAACGCACTCAATTGACCATCACATTCTCCATTACAGCTGATTGGTGAAAGAACGTTGAACGTGAACGCTATAGGAGTAGCCTCGGTCAACGTCACACTGGTCGTTACTACACAACCATTGTTGTCTGTTACGGTCGCTATGTAGGTACCTGCGCATACGACACCCGAATAACTGGTCTGATTTCCACCATTCACTGGAGCAGACGGACCAGACCATGAGACCGTATATGGACTACTTCCACCTGAAATACTGAGGTTGATGGTTCCATCACAGGAACCATTACAACTCACATTGAACCCTCCGGACAATAAAGGGCTTGTTGCTACGGCTATGAGTTCAGAAGGCTCTTCGATCTCAAATTCGAAGAACTGACTGCAGTCATTCTGATCTGCGACAATAACAGAGTAATCTCCAGCACCGAGATTACCTTGGAACTCGGTTCCATCAGGCAGAACGGTCCAATCGATAGAGTAAGGTGGTATGCCTCCCATAAGGCCTAGATCTATGCTACCATCTGAAAAGCCCTCGCAACTGATGTCAACTATAGTTGTATCGGCTGTAATCAGATCAGGCTCAGTCAATGTAATGGTCTCACACACAAAACAACCCTCTGCATCTGTGACTGTGAGCGCATAATCTCCGGCGCATAGCCCTCCAAGAACCGCGGGCTCAGCAGAGAAGGAAGGGTTCAAGCAATCGACTTCGCTCCAGCTATAATCGTAAGGCATAGTGCCTCCTGTGACCGCTGAGAAGATAATCCCCTCACAATCTCCAAAACATGGTTCACCAAATCCATTGTTGTCCACAAAATCAAGGGGTACAATAAGAGCATTGGGTGTGCCCACCTGAACGGAATCCATTCCCATACAACCGTTCAAATCCACTACGCTAGCGAAATACCAACCTTCTCCCAAACCGGAAATCGTGAAACTATTTCCCAAAACAGTCCCAAGTGAATCGGTCCAACTGATGATGTATGGGGGAACTCCACCACTGACGGTTACTGTCACTTCTCCATCTATGAAACCAGAACAGCTGACGTCTGTCACATCGAAATCAAAACTGATTTCATCTGGCTCCTCCATGATAAAGAATGCGTTCTGGATACACTCGTTATCATCGATAAGGATAAGCTCATATCCCACAGTATCCTGACTCGCACATACATCGGTAAGGTCATCGAAGCCTGGACCCATGCCCTGCTGAAAACCAATGCCTGGACCATAAATGGATTGTTCAAGCCAAGTATAGAGATAATCACCTGCTGGACTTACTGTTCCTCCTGAAGCTGTCACATATATGAATCCGTCACAAGCGTCAGGGCACGACACCTGGAATCCGTTGTAATCTGAAATGGAATCTGTTAGAATAAGAAGATCATCAGGTGCGGTAACCGTGATGGTCCGTTCGAAGGAACAGCCCAAAGAGTCAGAAAGAACAATCAAGTATTGTCCTTTGCATAGGTTCATGATGTCCTCGCTGGTACTTATGGTGTCATTCAAATCGAACATGTCACCACTTCCAGGAATAACAGGACCGAACCACGCATAGTTGTAAGGCGGTGTTCCACCAACTGGAATGAAATCGATGGATCCTGAACAGTTATCAGCACAGAGTGTTGGCTCCATCTCGAAGAAGTAGTTCAAGGACGGTGGTTCCTGTATGGTGAGACAGGTATCCAATGAACACCCATTGGAGTCGGTTATCGTAACACACCAGAGACCTGCACACACATTGTTCAGATCCTCAGTGTTGAAAGGCCCTTGACCGCAATTCCCACCTGCCCATTCATACGTGAATGGCGGAATACCACCTGTCAACGTCACGTCAATAGCCCCAGTAGAGTCCCCTGCGCATTGCACATCAGTGATATCGAAGTCTGCAGTCAACTGGGGGGATTCAATGATGATATTTATCGAGGTGAAGACTTGACATCCATTGGCATCAATCACCACAAGGCTATATGTTCCAGGTAGGCAAAATGTAGCGGCTGGAGAAAACTGTGGGAAATCAGGATTCGATCCCGCAGGAACAGAATTCCAAATGTAGATATATGAAGGAGTACCTGGAGTCCCACCTGACGCTACGGCCAGAGCATTGCCACAAGATTGACCTTCACAAGCGATGTCATTCTGCACGAGGATATTGACCGCAAGAGGAGCTGGTTGTTGTATAGTCACTCCGATGACCGTTGTACATCCATTGTCATCAGAAATAGTGCAGAGGTAATTTCCAGCGGCCAAACCTGATCGTGTCGGAGAGGTCGATCCATTATCAGACCATAGATAGCCGTAATCAGAGCCTAGTGCGAGTGTTCCTCCAGTTCCACTGACCGTTACCGATCCGCTGTTATCCCCATTACAACCCAGGCTTGACTGACTCACGATGATGCCATCCAATTCCTCATCTGGTTCGGTAAGAGTGACATCAACCGAGGCCATACAGTTGTTCTCATCCTCTACCATAACTGTATAGGTTCCTCCTGGAGCATTCGAATAGGTCGGTCCGGAATTCACCTGAACCCCATTCAAGGTCCAGATATAAGAAGGGTAGACCCCACTCCCTCCAGTACCACTTACGGTGATGCTCCCGTTCTCATCGCCAGTGCACAGAACAGGGATAAGTTCGGTTATAACCAAACTCAGGGGCTGAGGTTGCAGCATGATATAGGTCTCTTCCGCTGTACATCCATTGGCATCCACGATGGAAACCGTGACTGGACCAGCTGATAATCCAGAGAATCCAGGCGAATAGGTCGTGTCATACGGGGCCTCGCCTCCTACTATGGCCACCTCTATGAATCCATCAGCGGCCCCGTTACATGAAATATCGAAGCCACCAGCGTACTCTAAAGGACTGATAATGATTTCGATTGGGGGTGCAAATCCAACCTCGACCGTAGCTTCCACAAAACAACCTGCGGCATCTATTACCCGCACATCGTAACTTCCAGGACAAAGGTCATCGATATCCTCAGTTGTGAATAGCCCGGAATTCCAAGCAATAATATAGGGTGCGACTCCATTCAGGATGGTCATGTCTATGGCTCCATTGCAGGCCTCCTCACACGACACCTGGGTCACATCGAAGTCCAGATCCATGTTACTGACCTCGACCAGCACCTCATCAGTCGCTACACAGGCGGCAATGGTGGAAGTGACAGTGACCAAAACCGTCTCATCTGGCACGAAGGAAACCGCATCTGATGTATTATTCGGAACATAACCTAGATCCGAGGGCGTCCATACAAAGCTGGTTCCCCCGCTATCCGTAGCTAAGTTTACGGTTTCACCCAAGCAGACCAATGGATCGCCTGTGATATATACTTCTAAGGAATCCCTGATGAAAGTTCTTATGCTATCAAGGACTACAGGTGCACAGAGGGGATTGATGATTATGATATCGATGAATTCAGTCCCTTCTCCTATTCCATCATCTATGGTGTTGATATCCAGAGTGGCGCAGAGTTGACCCTGAGGAATGGTGATCACATGTGCAAAACCCGGAGTTGGATCATCGATGAGATCGTAGTCAGTTCCATTGATGGCCGTGCCATTGAGAAAGTAGGTCACATTCAAATCCTCAGATGCTGGGGTTTCTAAGCAGAAAGAGACCGTTGCATCATTACAAGCCTCGTACATGATGGAATTACCTCCTTCAGTTACGACATCTACCCTGACATTATTACTTTCAATGGCTTCGATGAATACTCCTGAATCCCACAATCTGTCTGTTGCATCGGCAATAATGAGCTCTAGGTGATAGGTCTCACAAGGATTAAGGCCAGCAGCGATGGCGACTAAGTCCTTAGTCCATCCATCGTATTGAATAGCAGCTATAGGACTGATGGGGTTCTGGACGTGAAATTGTGGATTCGAAGGTGGGCAGGACAGAGGTTGGTTAGGGTTACCACTGTTCACATCGTTGATGGTCACTGGCTGAGTTGTGCCCGGTATCAAAGCTATGTTCTGGAAGCCAGGAAGTCCCGGGTCTCCAACAATACCAGGCCCACTGATAAAGAAACCGAACACGTCATTGAAATTCGTACAGGCGTACTCATCATATTCTTCAGATGCGAAGGTGAAGTTGAATCGAATGGAATCCCCGTCTGGGACGATATCGAACTCCAATTTACATGCATCCCTAGTGGCATAACCAGACAGGAAGGTCAACTTTGGATCGCCATTATTGCCTACGAAGGCCGTGCTCTTGCTCTGGGTATTGTTCGGCCCCAATGCGTTGGTCAATAGACCAGTGCACAACAGAATCCCCTTCTCTCCATTAAAGTTCGGGACATTAGCTTGAAAGAGCCCCCATGATTGTCCAGTAGCAGTTATGACCGGATTGGTGATCTCCACATTCTGCCCGGTGATCGCATTGGCCAACTGTTGGGCTGAACTTCCATTCTCAACCACCAACTGAGCCTGCGAGGTAAGTGCAGAGAGGGCGAGACATATCACTATGGTATTTTTTCTAATCCGCATTTTCATGGATTTACCTTTTTCTTTAGATCAGATTCGCTATGAAGGAGTTACTTGGACTCCTCATTAAAAAGTTCTTGCATCTTCTGCCTGCACTGGACGAGTACCTCGCTAGCAGAGAGTTCGTCAACATATTCGAAACTACTTGGGATCTGTGGTTTGAGCTCATTCATCCTTACTGTCACATAAGAACGGAACTGAGCCTTTGTAATCGACTGTCCCGATTTTGGAGCGAAGACAATCAGACCTAGTGCGTCACACGAATTGATGATGGCCAGCTTGGTATCCTTTTCAAAGGCACTGTATACGGCCATGTTGATATCCTCATCGAATTCATTCAATTTCATGACGATGGTCTTATCATCGCCTGAAAAATCCTGAGAGGATAATGAACTAAAAAAACATACAAAGAGAAGGAATAGGAGAGTAGAAAGACGCCTCATAGCATAGAGTGTTAAAAAGAGTTTTAGGCCGCAAATGTAAAAACAAAAGATTCCTTGAATCCTCGTAAATATCAAGCTATCAACTCAATATTATGAGTAAGTATGTTTAATTTATCAGTGAGTTTATAAGAACTTTTCAATCTATTGAATTCTTTGTTTGGCCACTTCATAAAGGAACATGCCTGCTGCCACCGAAACATTCAAGGATTCGGTGCGCCCAGGCATGGAAATCTTCAATAGTGCATCTGCATAGCGAATCAGAGGCTCTGATACTCCATCCTCCTCGGACCCCATTATCACTGCTAGAGGCCCTACCAATGCAGCCTCATGAAGAAGATGTGATCCTTTCTCAGAAGCGGCAATGACCTGCAGTCCTGATTGTTGAAGGAACTGCATGGCCTTTTTCAAGTCTGGAACTCGGCAGATTGATAGACGATTGAGTGCGCCAGCTGAAGTCTTCATGGCCTCCATGTTCACTTGTGCTGCACCTTTATCAGGAATGACCACAACATCGACACCCATGCATTCAGCTGTGCGACAGATGGCTCCAAAATTCCTGACATCGGTGATGCGGTCCAAGATGAGGATCAGCGGGTCCTTCCCCTTCTCATACAGATAAGGTATCTCTGCTTCTAAACTGCTGTATTCTATGAGAGCACCCAGCCCAATGACGCCTTGGTGGTTCACCCGGGTCATCCGATCCAATTTCTCAGGTGGGACAAGTGAGACGGGAATATCCTTTGATTTGGCTTTCTGAAGCAGCTCAGTCAATGCCTCGCCTTTGGTTCCTTTCTTGACGAAGATCCTCTCCATCTCCTTTCCTTCCCTCAAGGCTTCCATGCACGCATGGATGCCAGGGTAGAGGTGCTTGTCCTTCTTTGTCATGGCTCAAAGATTGGAAACCTTTCCGTTACGCCATCCATCCACTGTGAGATACCATGACTGTTTATAGTCCAAGCTGCGATCCAATCTTACTTTGGCCCCATGGCTAAAGACCATCTGCAAGCCATACTCAGCTTGTTCCGAATTGAAGAACCAAATCTCTTTGTTGCCATCCAGTACCACCCGACTCGGTGGGCCAAAAACGATGTAGACCAGGCCTCGATCGCTCATCCATCCCTCTCCATTGAAATCTGAGAAATACAGGTTTGCCTCTTCAGAACGCTTATAATAAGCCCTCATAAGGGAGGTCGCCCTATCAGGGTCCG
>JAQCAN010000010.1 GCA_027621335.1 Bacteroidota bacterium | reverse complement strand
CGCCTTCTGATTTCCCGAACTTGCTACCATCCGCTTTTCGGATGAGTGGAGCGGTGAGTGCAAAGGCTTCTCCACCTGCCTTTCTGCGGATGAATTCAGTACCGGTGGTTATGTTGCCCCATTGGTCGCTACCTCCCATCTGCAGTTTCACATTCTTATGCTCATAGAGCCAGTAGAAATCATAGCCCTGAATGAGCTGATAGCTGAACTCGGTGAAGGACATCCCGGTCTCCAATCGGCTCTTCACGGAGTCTTTGGCCAACATATAATTGACCGATATATGCTTCCCGGCATCACGGATGAAATCCAAGAAGCCCAAGCCTTTGAACCAATCGTAATTATTCACCACTTCGGCCGAGTTGGGGGCATCATTGAACTCTAGGAATTTCTCCAACTGCTTTTTCTGGCAGTCCAAGTTGTGCTGTATCTCCTCTATGGACAGCAGCTGCCTTTCGGCCGTTTTTCCAGATGGGTCACCGACCATTCCTGTAGCACCTCCCACCAGAGCAATGGGCTTGTGTCCTGCACGTTGCAGATGCACCAAGAGCATCACTGGTACCAGATTACCGATATGAAGGCTGTCGGCCGTAGGGTCGAAGCCCACATAGCCCGTGGTCATCTCCTTCATGAGTTGCTCTTCTGTTCCAGGCATCACGTCATGGATGAGGCCTCTCCATGTAAGTTCTTCCACCAAGTTTGTCATGGGTCCAAAGATATGGCCTTGAATGAGTTCAGAGGTATCATGGTGCAACTGGTTATTGCCTTAATTTGTCTGTCTTATGATCACTATGGAAACAGAACCGAAGACCCTGAATTTCAGGGACACCAAGACCGCCTTTGCCAGCAAGGATAATGCCGCATTGAAAAGGGCCTATTGGCTCTTCACCATGATCTCCAAACCCTGGATGGTCGATATCGGCAAGGTGCTGATGGATATCTCACTGAAGCTTCATCTCCCGATAGAAGGTCTGGTGAAAAAGACCATTTTCTCACAATTCGTGGGAGGAGAGACGGCCCAAGAAGCCGATGACAATACAGATGATTTGGCTGATTATGGTATAGGGACCATTCTGGATTTCTCGGTGGAAGGTCAGGATGAATCGGAGAGTTTTGACAGAAGCACCGAGGAGATACTGAAGACTGTGGATATCGCGGCAGCTACGAAGATGGTTCCATTCTCTGTGTTCAAGCCTTCAGGTGTAGGACCCTTTGGTTTATGGGTGAAGGCCAGTGCTGGGCTCGACCTTTCAGCCAAAGAAGAGGTGGAATGGAGGGCCACCATGTCTCGCATCCATGCCATCTGTGATCGTGCGGATGAAAAGGGTACTCCTGTGCTCATCGATGCGGAGGAGTCCTGGATGCAGGATGGGGCAGACGAGGTAGTGGAGCAGCTTATGGCCCGTCATAACCGAGGCAGAGCCATCGTCTACCATACCTTGCAGATGTACCGGCATGACCGCTTGGCCTATCTGAAGCGTCTCCATGAACGTGCTGAGCGTGAAGGATGGATCCTTGCCGTGAAATTAGTCAGGGGAGCTTACATGGAAAAAGAACGCGAGAGAGCAGAACAACGCGCCTACCCTGACCCCATTCACTCGAGTAAACAAAGCACGGACAAGGATTTCGATGCGGCTTTGGAATTCTGCATAGAGCATGTGGACCGCATCCATTTCATGTGCGGAACGCATAATGAGAAAAGCACATTGTTCTTGACCGAACGGATGGCGCAGAAGGGAATTGACCCGAATGACCAGCGCATTTACTTTGCTCAGTTGTACGGAATGAGCGATCATATCTCCTATAATTTGGTGGCGGCAGGATACAATGTGGCGAAGTATGTCCCTTATGGCCCAGTGAGAGAGGTCATGCCCTATCTCATCCGAAGGGCGCAAGAGAATACCTCGGCCGCTGGGCAGACAGGGCGTGAACTCTCCCTTATCATGCAAGAGATGAAGCGCAGGAAGGGCATCTGAATCGCATTCTAGGTTCACAATAAGGCCTCAAGATAATGATCAGTTCTTGTCACTTGTGAACTTCATCTGAGGTCTAGAATCATTTAAAATACATTTGATTGCTTTGCTGAAGTAGCTTCCAACTTCTACGGGGATTGCATTTTCACTATATTTCGGTTACCAACCAACCAATTATGTATACCAGACCTTTCCCCATTCTGATTTTCCTATTCATTTCTTCCACTGGCTTTGGGCAATTGTTCGGTCCAGAGAATGACCTTACCAGTCAGACCTATGGCGCACAAGACGTAAAGGCAGGGGACATTGATGGAGATGGAGATCTGGATTTGATCACCGCTTCCTATCTGGATAATCGCATCATCTGGCTTGAGAACAAGGGGGTAGATGGAGTAGGGCGCCAAAACATCATCAGCAAAGAGGCGTTTGGTGCTGCGTCTGTTTCCGTTGCCGACATAGATGGAGATGGAGACATAGATGTTATATCTGCCTGTTATGATAGTGACATAGTGGGATGGTATGAGAACATGGGGCAAGGGCTTTTTGGCCCCCTACAAAGCATCACAACAGAGGCGGATGGCGCCATATCGGTTCTGGCCAAGGACATCGATAACGATGGTGATGTGGATGTCATCGTAGCATCCGAATTGGATGACAGTATCAGGGCTTTCAAGAATGATGGAGCAGGTAATTTCGAATCGGAAATCATTATCAGTTCTGTTGCAGACGGAGTACAGTCTGTATTCGCATCGGATTTGGACGGTGATGGTGATTCGGATCTGCTATCTGCTTCAGCCTATGACGATAAGATAGTCTGGTATGCCAATAATGGGGATGGGCAATTCACTGCTCCCCAAGTGATTTCTCAAATAGCATATGGCGCTTCTTCAGTGACTGCAGCCGACTTGGATGGAGATGGTGATATGGATGTGCTATCTGCATCAAGAAGTGATAACAAGGTGGCCTGGTATGAGAATGATGGATCTGGGAATTTTGGTCCTCAACTGGTCATCACTTTGTTAGCACCACAAGCCCGTACAGCCCGAGCAGCTGACTTAGATGGAGATGGGGATTTGGATGTGGTCGCGGCCTTAAGAGGGAGTAATGAGGTGGCTATATATGAGAATCTGGGGAATCAGGTCTTCGGGCCACAGTTCATAGTTACAGATCAGGCGGCTGGTATCAGATGCATCCATCTTTCGGACTTGGATGATGACGGAGACATAGATATTGTTTCTGCCTCTTCCTTTGATGACAAGATTGCATGGTATCCAAATGATGGTCAAGGAAACTTCGGGGCACAACGTCATCAGTTTGTTGGCTGAAAGCCCACCTTCAGTCCGTACAGCTGATCTGGATGGTGATGGGGATTTGGATCTTATCTCTGCGTCAGATAGAGACAAGAAAATTGCCTGGTATGAGAATCTAGGCCAAGGAATATTTGGAGTTCAGCAGATCTTGTCTGATAGTGCGGATGGTGCTCAATCCGTTCATGCAGCAGACCTTGACCTTGATGGTGATCTGGATATACTGTCCGGTTCCTACTTTGACGGTAAGATTGCATGGTATGAAAATTATGGTTCGGGTGTATTCAGTCCTGAGATCATCATATCTACAATGGCTGAAGGAGCAGTGTATGTCACAGCAGGTGACTTGGATGGTGATGGCGATCTGGATGTGATGTCAGCATCCATGTTAGATGATAAGGTAGCATGGTATGAAAACTTGTCTGTTAGCAATTGTGAGGTACCGCAGGCATTGGACGTTGTAGAAATTGGGTTTGGAGGGCCTAATCCCAGAGTGAATGCAACATGGATAAATCCAAGTAGTACTCTAGATTGTAGAGTCAGGGCCGGTCAGATTTCAAATACCTCAGCGAATGGACCAAGTCCAGTGTTCTACAAAATGAACAACACGATTATTCTGAACAATACAACAGGAACCAGCTTGAATTCGAATGTCAGGTTGTACAACAATCCATCCGTAAATATCATACCGGGTGCTTATTATGGATATGAAGTTCAGTGCAAATGCCTGAATGATTCAGACTATTCGTTCTGGTCAGGATTGAGACCTTCATCAGTATTTCGCGTGCCTTTGCTTAGTCCAGAAGCCCAAGTCGAATCGAACGATAAAGCATTGACGAATCAAAAGTATGCAGTTACACTATTTCCGAATCCATTCTCAGTATCAGCTCGTATTGATTTGAATGGATGGTCTGGTAAAGTGAATGTGGAGGTTTTTAATTCCTTCGGGCAAAGACTGAGATCGGAGGTTCTATTCATTAATGATGGGCCACTAGAATCAATCGAACTGAGAAGGAATGATTTGAAAGAGGGATTCTATTTCTTACACGTCACTTCGGATAAAGGAAGCCTGCAAACAAGTTTTGTTATTGAATGATACCTGTGGGATGAGTATGGCTTCTTTTGTCCAATCGCTGGTTACCATTGCTCACTTCTCATACAATGAATGTCTACAAAGGAAGCTGCCCATATGAATGGTAGCCATTGGGTTCAATAGATGTCTTGCCACGCTGCAAAAAGGGAATCCTTAAGAACGAACTTTTTTCTGACCTAGTTCCGGGAGGCCTTATGAACGATGTACTTCCCTCCATTCCAAGCCCCTATATTTGCCGCGAATCGCATAGCCTTGACCGCATCTTCAGAGCCGCTTCCCATGAGGATATTTGTCCTTCTTTCCAGATTTCCCTACCCTTTGGAAAAGGGGGACAAGCTGAGGGCTTACCATCAGATCAAGGAGCTTTCAAAACACCATGAGATCATTCTCTGTGCGCTCTCCGATGTGGAGGTCGATGCAGAGAGCCGCAAAGAACTGGAGCAGTATTGCAGCCATGTCGAAGTCATTCGGATGAGTAAAGGGCAGATTTATTGGCAGATGGCCATGCAATTCCTCACTAGCCTGAAACCCCTGCAAGTGGCTTATTTCTACAATGCTTCGGCCAAAGCCAAGATCAGGGAATTGATTGAAGAGAAGAAGCCTGACCATCTATATTGTCAATTGGTGAGGGTGACAGAGTACGTAAAAGACCTCTCCATCCCTAAGACCTTGGACTATATGGATGCCTTGGGAACAGGAGTGGAGCGGAGGATAGATCGCTCCCCATTCTATATGAGGCCATTGCTGAGTATGGAAGCTCGCAGGCTTATGCGCTATGAGCAAGAGATACACCGGCATTTCGATCACCTGACTGTGATTTCCGAGCAGGACAGACTGCTTATTGGCTTGGACCGAGAAATTACAGTGGTACCCAATGGAGTGGACCTAGAAGCTTTCAAAGTGCGCACGGCTGATAAGATATACGACCTTATTTTCACTGGGAACATGGCCTATCCGCCCAATGTGGAGACGGCTGTCCATCTTGTAAGGAAGATCATGCCGATCATCTGGAAAAGCCGCCCAGAGGTGACTTTGGCTCTGGTAGGTGCCACACCGGACCCCAAGGTACAAGCCTTGGCCTCAGACCGTGTGACAGTAACAGGATGGGTGGAGGATATGTCAGCCTATTATGCGAAAGGAAAGGTCTTCATCGCGCCCATGAGTATAGGAACGGGACTGCAAAACAAATTGCTTGAAGCCATGGCCATGAACTTGCCTTGCATCACTTCCAACTTGGTCAATAACGCCCTCGGAGCCCAGAACAGGGTGAGTGTGCTTCTCGGGGAGACGCCAGTGCAATATGCCAGCTTGGCCTTGAGCGTTTTGAATGATGAGGGATTGAGCCAAAAAATTGCAGTGAACGGGTTCCTTCATGTCAGCGAGAAGTTCACGTGGAAAGGCACAACGGATCGCCTTATGGTCCTGATGGAGAGCGGAAGGGCTTAATAAGGCCTTCGCCCCAGTTCCTTGAGCGCCTTATAGACCTTCCTCACAGGTAATCCCATGACATTGTAATAACAACCGTCCAGTCGCTCTATACCGATGTAGCCTAACCAGTCCTGCGCTCCATACGCACCGGCCTTGTCAAAGGGCCTGTAGGTCTTCACGTAATAGTCGATCTCCTCATCAGAGAATGTCCTGAACTCCACTACAGTCTCATCGGAGAAGACATTGCTACCCTTGTGTGTGCGGACCACAACGCCTGTGTACACATAATGTGTTTCACCGGACAGACTAGCAAGCATGGCCTTGGCTTCCGCCTCGTTGGCGGGCTTATTGACGGCTTTGTTCTGCGCCCAAACGATGGTGTCGGCAGTGATGAGGACGGTGTCCTCCCGCAATTCACCGAAAGCCAAGGATTTGATCAAGGCGATGTGTTGAGGAATGCCCTCTTCGCTCAGGTGGCCCGGCCAGGATTCATCGGTTTCGCGCGTCTCTACAGTGAAATCCAGATCCAGGCCTTCCAATAGCTGTTTCCTGCGTGGAGAACCTGAGCCGAGGATGACGCGCTTTGATTTGAGTCTCTCTCTAAGCATGGGTCAAAGGAAATGAAAGATCAAGCTGCTACCTAATCCAAGAAGTAAGGTCCATTTCAACAAGGTGGACACCCGGTGGAAATCAGCGGGAGATTCTGCACCCTTCAACGAGATAGCTGACAAGGTCAGAGGAGTAATCAAGAGAGCTATATAAACCAGTATCTGAAAGACGCCTGGTTCCAATTTCAGGAAGAAGATTACTAAGAGCATTTCCAGAATCAAAGCGAGTCCGAAGAGAAGAAAGAGAATGGATTTGGTCGTTGGTATGCCTAGCATGATAGGGGCTGTTCTGTAGCCCGCATGCCGATCTCCTCTCAGGTCTTCCATGTCCTTGACCACTTCCCTCAAGAGGGTGATCATGAAAGCAAGGCCGCTGTAGTAGCATATGGATACAATGAGGCGGGAACCGACCTTGAAATCAGGCATTCCATACCACAAGCTCAGGAGAGGGATAATACAACAAAGCAAGGCCACCGTGATGTTCCCCAGCCATTGAACTTTCTGAAGATACTTGGAATAGGACCAGAGGCTGACCATGATGAGCAGGTGGGCCAACCAAAGGGAAGTGCGGTCCAATGCCGAGAGAACAGCTAGGCCCAATCCCGATCCTGTTGCGTTCAACATCCAATAGGCAATCCGTGATTGCGAAATTCCAAGAAGCCAATCCACAGGATTGCTGTTCGGTCTGTTCACGGCATCTGATATCACATCTTCTACATCATTGATGAGGTTTCCAGCTGCTGCGAGTAGGGTGATGGAGAGGGCCAGCAGGCTGAATTGGAAGAGTGATGTTTCGGATTCGATTTCGTCAGTAAAGACAGGGGCGTTCATCAAAGCCCTGATGAGAAAGAATGTGGATAGAATGATGATGAGGTTCAACGGCCGGATGGCCAGCCATATGCCCTTCAACGCCTTCATTGAGGGTCCACATCTACAATCACCCGAATGCTCTTGAATTCCTTCTCTGTGCCGAATTGGTCCAAGGTCTGTTGGATCTTTGCCTTGGTCTTGGTGATGGAGGCTTTGCGCTCGATCTTGATCAAGAGTTCCTTTCGATACTGGTCTTTCACCCGGGCCACGAAAGGGTATTGAGGGCCTAGGATCCTGCTGCCAAGGAAGAGCCTTAAGCGATCGGTCAGCGTCTGTGACGCGTGATCGATGAGGTTCTGATTCTTATGTCTAAGCGTGATGCGGATCAATCGGGTGAAGGGCGGATAATCGAATTGCTGACGCTCCTTCAACTCTTTTTCCATCAGGCGGTCGTAGCTATGTTCCACTACATTCCGGATGACCCAATGCTCTGGATCCATAGTCTGGATGACCACACGTCCACGTCCTCCTTTGGCATCACGTCCTGCGCGACCAGCTACTTGGGTCATCATCTGATAAGCGCGCTCATAAGCCCTGAAATCAGAGTGGTTGATGAGTTGATCGGCATTCATGATGCCTACCAGTGAGACATTGGTAAAATCCAGTCCCTTGGTGACCATTTGTGTGCCCACAAGGATATCCACCTTCCTCTGCTCAAAGTCATGGAAGAGTTTACTCAGTGCGTTCTTTCCTCTTGTCGTGTCCAGATCCATGCGTGCAACTTTTGCATTTGGGAAGACTTCCCCGATTTCAGCTTCGATCTTCTCGGTACCATAGCCGACCATCTTCAAGTCCTTGCTCCCACAGGCCGGGCAGTGCATGGGAGGCTCGTGAACGGATCCGCAGTAATGGCATTTCAATTTATGGATGGCACGGTGGTAGGTGAGGGTGACATCGCAACGGTTGCACTCAGGTTTCCATGCACAGTTGAGGCATTGCCATAAGGGGTTATACCCTCTTCGATTCTGAAAGAGGATGACCTGCTTTCCATTGTCCAAACTCTCCTTCATCTCAGCGATGAGCACCGAGGAGAAATGGGAGGTCATGGTCTTGCGTTTGTATTCACGCTTTATGTCCACCACCTGCATCTCAGGCATGAGGATATCTCCATAACGGTTGCTTAGGTCCACCTTCACCATGCGTACATCCTTGCAGGCCTGCAGACTCTCTGCTCCTGGGGTGGCCGACCCGAGGACGACTTGGGCTTTATAGAGATCTGCAAGGATGAAGCACGCATCTCGGGCCTGATAGCGCGGGGCAGGGTCATATTGCTTGAATGAACTGTCATGTTCCTCATCCACGATGATCAAGCCGAGGTCATGGAATGGAAGGAACAAGGCAGACCGAGCGCCCACCACGATGCGGTGGTCATGGATACCAGGATTGATGAGATTTTCCCAGATCTCAACCCGTTCACTCTGGCTATGCTGGCTATGATAGACCACAACCTCTTCACCGAAATGCTTCTGTAACCGTTGGATGAGTTGGGTGGTCAAGGCGATCTCAGGCACGAGGTAGAGGACCTGCTGGCCCTTGGCCAGATACTCTCGGATCAAGCTGATGTAGACCTCGGTCTTTCCAGAGGAAGTCACACCATGGAGGAGGACTCTTCCTTTTGTATGGAGTCCCTGCCTTATCTCATTCAGCGCAGTCTCTTGTTCTGTGCTCAGCACCAGATCACTGGACTTGAAGATCTGAGAGGCATCCTTGATGCGACCGACTTCCGACTTCACTTCCAAGAGCACTCCTTTATCGACCAAGGATCTGAGGACTGCTGAACTCACCTCACTCTTTTCAAGAAGTGTTTTCTTCATCACGGGAATTTCCACATCCCGCCCGAAACGGCTCATTTCAATGAGCTTTAGAAGGAGGTTGACCTGCTTGGGCGCCTTGGACTCCAGTTGGACGAAAAGCTCATTCAGCACAGGTTCATCTCTCCATTCGGGATCCAGTTCGATGTAGGTTTCATAGATGGGGCGGTAGCGTGCTTTTACCTCTTCCTGCATCACGATGAGACGCTTCGCCATCATGGCTTTGACCAGGCGATAGGCCTTGGATTCACTCCCTACCAAGGCCTGTAGCTCATCCATATTCAAGCGTTCCCTACTCTGCAATTGCTCCAGAACCAAGTGTTCCTCCATACTCAAGGCCATATCAGAGTGGTCTTGGTCATAAGGAGTGATCAATGTCTCGCTGTTCAGGCGGTACCCTCCGGGAAGTGCGGCTGACATGACTTCGCCCAGATGGCACATGTAATATCCGCTCATCCACTTCCAGAAGGCCATCTGCTGACTGAGGATGATGGGTCCGTCATCCAGAACGTCTAAGATATATTTGGCTTCGTAGTTCTTTGGCGGATCATGGTGGATGGCCTCGATTATGGCGGCCTGAAGCTTGCGTTTTCCGAACTGAACAAGCACACGTCTACCTACCTGAAGATTGCTTTCCAAGACCTTCGGCACGCGGTAGGTGAAGGTCCCTGGAACATACAATGGGACGATGACATCCAGGAAGATGGCAAGGCCTGTATTTTCTATGGATTCGGATGATGACATGCGTAATTCAAAGAGGGTGCAAATTCTGAAACTTTGTTGGATGCTCTGCGTTGAAAACCTAAGTTGATAAATAAAGGCAATCCCTCCTACAGAGCAAGTGCCTGAGTTTAATTTCATAAAAAAATGAGCTTATGCGTGTAATCAGACTTCTCTTGATCACTTCATTGGTGCTGCAAGCCTGTGGTGGCCCAGGTCATGAGGCGAATGAGGCTGAGGATGCCATGACCAATTATGTGGATAAAGAGGTCGGTTCTGATATCATTATGGTGGATGGATCCCTATTCAGTATTCCATCCCCGATAGAGAGTGCCATGTTCATCAAGGATAATTCAAAAGGTTTCAGGGAGGACATTCTCTTGAATCCGAGCTCGGCAGACCTCTTTGCCACTAATTCCAAGAAGGCATTGGCCTTAGGCGTCTATGGTTCCGATCTAGGTTATGTGAGCCTTTATGAGCAAGATGAAAAGTCACTCAGCTATATGGGTGCCGCAAGGAAATTGGCGGATGACATCGGAATTACTGGAGCCTTCAGTGAGACCCTCGTCAGGCGCTTTTCCAATAATATAGGGAAACCGGATTCATTGGTAGTGTTGGTCTCCGATATCTACAAGGCCGGGGATGACTATCTGAAGAGCAATGATCGTAATGATATAGCAGCCTTGGTCCTGCTTGGAGGATGGGTGGAGTCCTTCTACATCACCTGTCTTGAGGCCAAAACTGGATCAGCTCCATTCAAAAAGCGGATTGCCGAACAGAAGAACGGATTGATGAGGCTGAAGGAGATGTTGGATAAATACCCTGATAATTCGGCCATCCAAGAGCTTACACCCCAGATTGAGAAATTGGCACAGGACTTCAGCAAGGTCACGTCCACCTATGTATTCAAACGCCCTGAGGTCATCGATGCAGAGCAGAAGACCATTTTGAAAGGCCATACAGACCACGACATTTCTGAAGCGACTTTGGCTGATATCATTGCCCATACTCTTGCCTTGAGGGCCCAAATAACCCAGAACTGATATGGATTTTAGACGAACCATCCTACTTCTTGCAATTTGTGCCACTGCTATCATATCGTATGGGCAGTGTGACTCCACAGCGATGATCCTTGAACAGTATATCCCAGCTGATTACATCTCAGATGGACAATCTTACAGAGCCTTCTTGGTTGATGATGAGATTGCTGAATTCAGCACCACATTATTCGCTGGAGTGGACTACCGCGTGGCCGTGATGACTGGCACCGAAGTCAAATCCATTGAGTTCCGCCTCCTTGACAGAGAGCGCAATCTGCTCTTCACAAATAGGGATTATGACATGAGCCCGTATTGGAATTTCTACTCGGAGTCCACCCAGGATTGCATCATTGAAGCTCAACTTGATAATGAGACAGTGCAGTCAGGTTGTGCAGTCGTCCTCATCACTTTTGACCGATAAATGCGGATAGGCCGAATCGATAGAAGATGAGTGAACGGATTCTCAAAGCGTTGATGCAACTGTTCGCCATTGTTGCGTTCAGCGATAGAGAGACCGATGAAGAAGATAACAGCAGGGTCCTTGTAGAGCAATTCTTGACCCTTCTCCTCAGCCGATCCTTGGTCAAGGAATATCTGCAGATCTACGATGATTTCTATGCGACCCATCACGGAGTAAAGGAAGGAAAGCAGCGCAAGCGCACTTCCGTGAACTCTGTCAAAGTGCTCAGGATCTGCTCTCAGATCAATGAGGAACTTACCCAACGCCAGAAGGTCATCGTCCTCATCTGGCTGCTGGAATTCATCTATTTCGATAGGGAAGCCACTGCTCAGGAAATCGATTTTCTGGACACGGTCGGCTCCAGCTTCAATATTTCTGATCCCGAATACCAGAAACTAAAGGACTTTATCTCTTCAAGAACTGGGGAATCCCTGAATGGTGAGGATATCCTGCAGATGAGCCACATCCTATTGGATGAGAAGGTGCAGTCCAAATTCATGCGTATTGATGGCCTGGAAGGCGTGATATCCGTGCTGTGTGTGCGAAGTGTGAACGAATATGTCATACGGTATTTCGGGAAGGATTCACTGACCCTCAATGGACAGTCCATCTTGAAAGGACGCAGCTATGTCCTGAGCCAGGGATCCACTATCCGTGGAAATAAGATCAAGGCGATCTATCACAGCGATGTGGTGGGCATCTTCATGAGCGATTCTGTAGGGGAGAAAGTAGTCTTCTCAGCCAAGAACATCAGCTATACGTTCCCAAACGGAAACATAGGACTGTATCCACTTCACCTTCAAGAAGAGACAGGTAGGTTGGTAGGTGTCATGGGAGGAAGCGGTTCAGGTAAATCTACCCTGCTCAACGTCCTTAATGGCAATTACCGTCCGAGTACAGGCAGTGTCACCTTGAATGGCAACGACATCCACAAGGACCCAAGAAGTGTAGAGGGACAGATCGGTTATGTGGCCCAGGATGATTTGCTCTTGGAGGAACTGACCGTCTATCAGAATCTTTATTATACAGCCAAACTCTGCTTTGCCCATATGGATGAGGCTGTCCTGGTCAATAAGGTGGAGGGCACCTTGAAAGACCTCGGCCTGCTGGACAAACGTGACTTGAAAGTAGGGAACCCACTTGAGAAGACCATCAGTGGGGGGCAACGCAAGCGATTGAATATTGCGCTGGAGCTCATCCGTGAACCAACGGTACTCTTTGTGGATGAACCTACCTCCGGACTTTCTTCCAGGGACTCGGAGAACATCATGGACCTCTTGAAGGAGTTGACATTGAGGGGGAAACTGGTTTTTGTAGTCATCCATCAGCCTTCCTCGGACATCTTCAAGATGTTCGACAAGCTCTTCTTCCTGGATTATGGAGGCTTTGCCGCGTTCTATGGAAATCCCATAGACAGCATCATCTATTTCAAAAAAGAGGCCTCTTTTGCCAATAGCGATGAAGGTGATTGCTTTGCCTGCGGGAATGTGAATCCGGAGCTGATCTTCAATATCCTTGAGGCTAAGATGGTGGATGAATATGGCAACCAGACCGATGTCCGCAAGATCAAGCCAGAAGAATGGTACGAGGTATATAAAGAAAACAACAGCATTCGTGAGTCAGAGTTCACCTCCATGAGCCCACTTCCTGAGACCAGCTTCAAGGTACCTGGCGTCTTAGAGCAGTTCAAAGTGTTCGTGGTGAGGGATGTATTGACCAAATTGAGCAATCGCCAATACATGCTGGTGAATTTACTGGAGGCACCGGCACTGGCTGCTTTGCTGGCTTTCTTCTTGAAATTCTACATTGTCTCAGGAACGGAAAATCTAGGGTATGTCTTCCGATTGAATGAGAACATCCCGCAATTCATTTTCATCTCGGTTATCGTAGCCTTGTTCATAGGGCTTACTGTTAGCTCTGAGGAGATCATCAAAGACAGGCGCATAAGAGCTCGGGAGGCATTCTTGAATCTGAGTCGTAACAGCTACATCAGTTCTAAGATCCTCATCATGTTGAGCATCTCGGCCATACAGATGTTCCTCTACACCTTGGTGGGTGTGTTCATCTTGGAGATCGATGGCTTATCACTGTATTATTGGATGGCCCTGTTCAGTACCTGTTGCTTTGCCAATCTCCTAGGTTTGAATATCTCTGCGAACTTCAGTACGACCAAGGTCATCTATATCCTGATTCCGGTCATGATCATTCCACAGCTCTTGTTCAGCGGGGTCATTGTTTCCTTTGATAAGCTTCACCCTATGTTCGCATCGCAGAGGGCGGTGCCTTGGATAGGGAACATCATGGCTTCCAGATGGGGCTATGAGGGCCTGGCGGTCGCTCAGTTCAAGGAGAATGATTATCAGAAGGCCTTTTATGTGCTTGATCAACGAAGGGCGTTCGCCAATTGGAAGAAGGATGCTTGGACCACAGCGCTGAATAACAAGGTCCTTTCAGCGAGGCGGAATTTGAATGATGAAGAAAAGGTCGAAGACTTGGCTTCAGATCTCGGGCTCTTGTACTCTGAGCTCAAGAAGGAGCAGGATTTCTTGAAAGGATTGGAGCTCCAACACTTGGATAAACTGAATGTGGCAGACGTGAATCTGGTGCTGCTCAATAGTGTAGAAGAACACCTCAAGAAACTGGTCTTGCATTATAGAGCAGTGTTCAATGAGGCCGAGAATCAGCGCGAGAAACTCATTGAAGGCATGCAGGCTGAGGGCAGCGATGCTTATACGGATCTATTGAACGAACACAGCAATGAAAGTCTCGAAAAGTTCGTGACCAATAGGAACGGTCTCAGAGCCATTATTGAACACGAAGGAGAATTGATCATGAAGAAGGATGTCATCTACTCTATACCACATGCAGGCGGGCTTTTCGATATGCCGTTCTATTCCCCTGAGAAAATGGTCTTTGGAGTAAGCTTGGGTACGTTCTTAGTGAACATGATGGTCCTATGGTCCATGACCATTTTCCTCGCCTTCACCTTATATGCCGATATCTTCAAAGGCATCCGCACCCAGATGGAAGGATGGAGGCATCGGTCTTAAAAGGAGGTTGAAAGAAAAAGAGCCTATTGCTCCTCCATGACGCACATCTCGAAGTCCAGATCGATGATGGAATCATAGTCCTCACCTGCTTCCAACATGTCCTCGTCATCCTCTTCATAGAACCAACGGATATGGACATCAGCACCTCCCTTTTTAAGCCCTTCAAGTCGTTTGAATACATCTAGAAGACATTTGGAGGAGCTTGTATTGAAATACTCCAGCTTCACGTCCAAGATTGTTTTTGGACAGGGTGTCTCAGAATAGGCATCCAACCAAGAAAGCACCTTGGCATAGAACTCCACGGAGTTCTCAGGTATGGATCGGCCGCTGATGAGCAAGGTGCCGGCATTTCCATCCAATGCAATCTCGGGTGTCTTCGGGGTGCCTTCTACTTTGATACTTTCCATATTCATTTTGGTATTTTGACATTGAGGCTGAAAAAGGAATTGAATTCATCCACGGGTACGAATCCGTAATCTAATTTCTCTCCAGACCTTCTTGCGATATCTATGATTCCCAAGCCTCCTCCACCTTTGCTGGAATATGAACCATTATTAAGAACCTGTCTGTAGAGTTCCTTGAGCTGTTCGGGATCCATGGAGTTGATCTGACGGATGTGTGTCTGTAAGTTCTCTACATCCTGAGTAGAGATCATGTTCCCTGTGATGACCGAGTACCCTTCTGCGTGGTGAACGATCATCACTATAATGGATTGTTCCTTCTTCTCTCCATCCGCCATGCTATGATGGTAAAGGTTCTGCAGGCATTCCACGAGGACATTATAGACTCTTTTCTTTGTCTTCGCCTCAGCGTTGAAATGGGTCATCTTCTCTTCGATGATGGCCAAGATGGAATTCAACAGCTCCTCAGAAAGGTATCCTTTGAATGAGAGCATGATGTTCTCTTTCTCAAGGCGGTCGTAGATTCCGAATACGTCTATATTCCCCAATGTTCTTTGAGCTTGATACACAAAGTTAGTCTTGGCTCTAAGCATAAGTGCTTAGCTCGACCAAGATATCTTCAAGGGAGTGTTGAAAGGCTAGGGGCCAGCTCCAAGAAGATGGGTGCACCGTTATTCGCACTCACCACCAACATCCGCTTGCCTCCTATAGTGATGAGCTGCATGTCCTTCACCCAGTCCTTGAGCAAAGCGCCATTCCTTGCAGGGTCAAGAGGAGTGAGGTTTCCATTTCCTTCATTCATCAGCACCAGTCCAATGCCGCCATCCATACTTCCTGTTTGAATGGGCATGTAGAGCTCATTGCCCGCAAGGACAAGGTCGTCATCGCCATCTCCATCCAAGTCTACAGGTAGGATGGCATTGATGGAGCTGATCTGTGCGCGTTCATCCAGCGCCATCTTCTCAAATCCTTTTGGACGATTCCATAGGACCACCGAACGCAACTCATTCACTTCATGGACCTGTGCCTCGGCCAAGGATTCCCCGAAGATCTGCTCCATGCTCTTCCCTGTGAAGTCGGCATAGTATGGAAATCGGCTGCTGAAACTCGGAAACTGTTCCTTCAGATAGGTAAAGGTCCGGTCAGGATGGTAGTGCTTTCCTTGTCGATAGGCCATCATCAAGTCTCTTGTCTTATTTCCATCCAGATCACCAGTATACATCCTTAGAGGTGACTCCGTATCTACATCGTATTTAACATTTGGCCCGATATTCCCTAGGATCAATTCGGGGCGTCCATCTCCGTCAAGGTCCCGTGCTTCCAGACTGCGCCATAGTCCTTTAAGATCCTTTAATTCCTCCATGCTCTTGAGATGGCCATTCTCATTCATGAAAAGAGAGGGGGAGGACCACTCACCGACCACAACCAAGTCATCGTCTCCATCTTGGTCCAAATCTGTCCAAGTAGCATCGCTCACCATGCCGAGTTTTAGAATCTCAGGGGCAAGTGTGCTGGCCACTGAGCTGAAGGTTCCTCCCTCATTCAACAAGAGAAAACTATGAGGGGCTTCACCATAGTTGAACGGTACAGACCGACTACCGATAAAGGCGTCTAAATCGCCATCGCCATCCAGATCTCCAAAGGTGACCACTGAGGTGCATTCCAACATTCGCGGCAAAGCGGACTCAGCATAACGATACCCTTTGCCCTCATTGATGAAGAGCTTGTCCAAGAGTTTGGGGTCATTGCTCCCGAACTCTGTGCTGCCGCTACCTACGTAAAGGTCCAGATCGCCATCATTATCCACATCACAGAATTCAGCGACTATATGCTCCTCTTCCGCAAATGTGACCCAAGGACCTGCGACCTTCCTGAAGGCTCCATTGACCTGAAGATAAAGCGCGTCCTGCTGACCTTGTCCCCCGCAAATGAAGAGGTCATCTTCTCCGTTTCCGTCCACATCTCCCACCGTGAGTTGAGGTCCTTGCATGGTCAGGCGGAAAGGAAGTTGTTGCTCTTGGTCGAATTCTGACAGGACTTTGTCCTTATGTATGAAGTCCATCCCTTGCACTGTGACTGCCTTCGCCCAAGTGTCTATCACTTTGGAGCTATAAGTTTCTTTGGCCTCGGAATGTTTGCACAGGACTTCGGCTCCTCCATCGACTTCGCCTAAGCTCTCTACAGCCCCATCGGGCCAAATGACCTTGACCTCTTTTAAAGAGCCTCTGTCCCCTATGCCGATGAGCAGTTCCTTGTCCATGCCAGAAAGGAATCCTCGCGTTCGTCTGAGTTCTCTTAAGAACACTTCGTTGCCGAATCGACCGGTCACCCGGACTCCTTCGCCATCTCTGTTTCCCGTGTTTCCTTCAAACCGAATTCGGATGACCTCAGAAGGGGTATTGTGAAGGTTCTCATAGATGATGGCCGGGTCTGGGCTCAGCTGGAGGTTGACATTGTTAAGTATGAGTTCGATGTCCCCGTCCCCATCCAGGTCGGCCTGTGCCGCTCCACAGCTGAAAAGGGCATCAGAGAGACCGAGTTCTGCAGCCCCATTCTGAAAACTGAGATGCCCTTGATTCATATAGAGGTAGTTCCTCAATTTCTGACTCACTGCTATGCTATCGAAGGCCGATTTATTCAGTTTTCTTTTGGCCGCCTGGAACATCTTGGATCTCTTGATGTAATCCTTGTCCTGCATGTCCCTCAGATAACCGTTCGTGATGAACAAGTCCTGAAGGCCGTCATTGTCATAGTCCCCGAATAGGCTGGACCAGCTCCAGTCCGTAGCCTCCACACCTGCCATCAAAGCGACATCACTGTAACTCTGTGAGCCGTTATTCATGAACAGGCAATTCCTCGTGTACTGGTGATGAAAGCCGACTTCTTGGAAGATGTAATAGTTCTTTTCAGGTAGATCGGAGAGATTGAGAACCTTTCTATGGTAATTATCAGGAAGCATCTCTACGATATTCACATCGATAAAGCCATCATTGTTGATGTCTGCTGCATCCACACCCATACTGTAGTAAGGGATATGAGGGAAGAAGTCCTCTAAGCGGTCCGTGAAGGTGCCATCATGGTTGTTGATGTAGACGTAATCCGCACTCTGATAATCATTGCCAACGAAGACGTCATCCCATCCATCTCCATTGATGTCCCAGATGACCAGCCCCAATCCATGCCCATAGTTCCATATACCCGACTCCTTTGATACATCTTTGAAGGTATCATTGCCCTCATTTCGATACAGTCGGTCCCTGACCTCATATTCAGGAACTTTCATTTTATCAAGACGTTCCTTGAGATTCTGACCATAGTCCACTGGGTGATTGGTCAGGTACATGTCCAGATCCCCATCCTTATCATAATCGAAGAAAGCTGCTTGAACACTGAAGCCTCGGTCCGCCAAGCCATAAGCCTCTGCGGATTCGGTGAAGGTCAGGTCCTTATTATTGATGAAAAGGAGATTCGCACGCTCTTTATCCAATCCCGCATGACCGGATCGGCAAACATAGATATCCTGCCATCCATCCTGATTGATATCCACCATCACCACTCCGAAGTTGAAACCACCTTGGAAATCTATGCCAGCCTTGGCAGTGATATCCTCGAATTTCAATCCGCCAAGGTTTCTGTAGAGACGATCAGCGACTTGGTTCCCTACGAAGTAGAGATCCGGTAATCCATCATTGTCCAGGTCCCCGACAGCGACACCTGCGCCATTATAAGTGTATTGGAATCTGAAGTAGTTATACTCCTGTGTCTCAGTGAGATTGTTCTGGAAATCAATCCCACTTTCTGACTCCGAAAGACGTCTGAAAAGTGGATTTTCAGCTGATGGATGGTTGGTTTTATTGGCTTCACTTCCAGTTGATGAAGTAGTGCTACCTCCTTCATTGCAAGCTGCCAATAGACCTATGGTCAGGACATAAAGAATTATGTACGCCCTCATTTCTTTTCCTCGGTTTCAAGTTCCAGGTCGCCATCGTCACTCCAATCATCGGTCATGATCTGCTCTGGATCGACACTTTTCAAAAGTCCTGAATCAGGGAACTGTTCTTGTAGGGCTGGCTCTTCCATATATTCCGACTCCAGTCTCCCCTCAAGAGGTGTTGAATCAGACTCTGCCGGGGAGCCGCAGGAACATAAAAAGAGTGGAATAAAAAGCCAAATGAATCTCATAAGATAATGTAGGTAAGATTCCAAAGTTCTGATTTTCCGTAAATATGTCGGATAATCGCAGACTATGTATGAACCGCTGATCACCAATGATGCCACCGTTCTAGGGATTCTCATCTCTGTTCTTGCTTTCCTATTTTACACGGATGGACTCGATCGGCCGTTTTTCAAGTCTTTCTATAAGGTCATTCCACTCCTGCTCCTAGCCTATTTCATCCCAGCGATCATTGGCTCCTTGGGTATCATAGCTCCTCACTGGTATGATATGGCGGCCTCGTTGGAACTCCTGACGTCCAAGGGCATCACCGCTGATGCTTCCAATTATGCCGATCTCATCAAACAGATGCTCGAGGAGGGAACACTCAGTTCCTCTGAAGTCTCACCTCTGGCCAGGGAGTCCGACTTGTATTTCGTGGCATCGCGGTACTTGCTTCCAGCCTCATTGATACTCTTGACATTGAGTACGGATCTGAAAGCTATTTTCTCACTGGGCCCCAAAGCCCTCATCATGTTCTTCACGGCCACCTTGGGCATTGTCATTGGTGGTCCTGTGGCCCTCTGGCTGGTGGCTCAGCTAGAACCTTCCTTATTAGACGCCAATGGGGAGAACAGCATCTGGAAAGGCTTGGCTACAGTGGCTGGAAGCTGGATAGGAGGTGGGGCGAATCAAACAGCCATGAAGGAGATCTATGGGGCCGGGGACACGCTCTTCGGGGCGATGATCATTGTGGATGTCTTTGTTGCCAATCTCTGGATGGCCTTTTTACTCTATGGGGCTGGTATGTCCGACAAAATGGACAAGCGCTTAAAAGCCGATAACTCCTCTATCACCCTGTTGAAGGAGAAGGTGACAGCCTTCCAATCTCAGATTGCCCGAGTGGCGACTTTCAAAGACCTTATCATGGTCATGGCTGTAGCCTTTGCAATAGTGGGACTCTCACATTTCTTGGCCGACAACGTCAGTGCTGAGATGGCGCCTTTTCTCAAGGAGAAATGGTCCAGGATGGTCGAAGGTAAAATGGTTGTGGACCCTGATTCCAAATGGCACTATGCCGCATCATTGAAGTCAGATTTCTTCTGGCTCATCGTCTTCTCTACCACTTTTGGCCTTCTGGCTTCCATGACCAAACTCCGCAATCTGGAGGGAGCTGGAGCCTCGAAGTTCGGTTCGGTCTTCATCTACATCCTTGTGGTGACTATCGGTATGAAAATGAACCTTGTAGAGCTCTACCATAACTGGGCAGATTACAAATTCCTCATCCTCATAGGTCTGGTTTGGATGCTGGTGCATGTCACTCTCCTTTTGATCGTGGCTAAGATCGTCAAGGCGCCTTTCTTCTTCGTGGCAGTGGGAAGTCAGGCCAATGTGGGAGGAGCCGCCTCAGCTCCCATTGTCGCCTCCGCTTTTTCTCCAGCTCTGGCCACCGTGGGCGTACTCCTGGCTGTTCTCGGCTACGCCTTGGGCACCTTTGCTGCTATTTTCTGTGCACTTATGATGCAGGCGCTCTCCGATCCTGACATCATCTCTTTATTCTGAGACAGGTCGGCTGAACAAGGCCACTCCTTCTATATGGGAGGTATGTGGAAATTGATCGACCAAGTGATAGTGGGTCAAAACATATCCAGCCTCTTTCAGGATAGTGGTATCCCTCGCCTGCGTGGAGGGGTTGCAGGAGACATAGATGATATTCTCCGCGTTCAGTTCAATGACTTTGACCAAGCTCTTTGGAGCAATGCCTGCTCTCGGTGGGTCTAGAATGATGGTAGAAATCTGCCCTTTGTATTCAGGATGTTCGGCCAGGAATTTTCCCACATCGGCAGCATGGAACTCCACATCATCCAATCCATTCAGATGGGCATTCATCCTCGCATCGGAGATGGAGGATTCTTCGATATCCACACCAATGATCTTTGGACCTTTGATGGCCCTTGCGAGCAGCTGGGCGATGGTCCCAGTGCCACAGAACAGATCCATGATGACTCCTTCATTGGGGAGGCTCTGACTCAGGTCTATGACTGACGTATAAAGCTTTTCAGCTGAGGCTGGATTGGTCTGAAAGAAGCTGCTGAGGCTGATCTTGAATTTCAATCCGCAGAGCTCTTCAAAAAGGTGATCCTGACCTGAGATCAAACGGCTGGCTCCTTCCATATAGTCGAACCGGTCTCCTTCATGGTCATTCACGGTATGGATGACCCCGGCTATTCTCATTGGAAAGAGGCCGTCAAGGAAACCTGCAAAGTCGATCATGTCAAATCGCCCCTGATCAGCACTGGAGGTCTGCAGGGCAATAAGGAATTTGTCCTCCGCAAAAGAGTAGCGCACCACCATGCTTCTGAAAAAACCGTGCGCCTTTGGAGCGTGCCAGGCGGTCAGGCCTGACGCTTCACAGTACTTCTTTATCTCCTGTAACTTGCTCTCAAACTCTATATCGAAAAGGCCCGAGGGCTTCTTCAGGTCATCTACACACCACCACATGCCTCTGCGCTTGAAACCCAAGCCGAATCCATCGATGGCCTTGTCCTCCTCGTGACCCCAGATAATGGCCGAAAAGGAATACTCCATCTTGTTCCTGTAGGCCCAATCCTTGGGACTAGGGATATACTCAGTGAATACTTCAGCGATCTCCTTGTGACCTATTCTGGAGAACTGGTCCAAGCTGTCCCTTTGCTTGTAGAATCTCTGTTTCTCCATAGACAACGTGGCGAAGGGGGCTCCGGACACTTCCTGATAGCCGGTCTCGATTTCCAGATCTGAAGATCTGAGGACCTTCATCAATCGCGCCTCGGCATGTCTCTTTCGCAATTTGACGATGCGTGCGGAGATGGTCTGCCCGGGAATCGTATTCGGAATGAAGATGATGAATTGTCCCTGTTCGGTCTCCCAACGGCTGAGACCTTTTCCACCGAAGGCCATGTCATGGACCTCCATTTCATATAGGTTCCCTTTTTTAAGCTTTTCTGCCATAGAGGACAAAATTAGGCGATTAGCGGTCTAGGGATTCAGGACAGCTAAATTTGTAGCGATGATCAAAGAGACGATACCCCGAGAGGCGAGTGGACAATTTCCGAGGCTTATACTGGATTACTACTCCGGAAGGGAGGATATGCAAGTCTTCTATGACTACCCTCCGACTCTGAATGGACTCAAAGGTCGATTGGAGGCAAGAACGATCCAATCGTGTGATAGAGACTTGCTATCTATGGCCATCGAGGATCAGAAAGGAGCCTTGGAATTCAGTGCTTTACAACGTAAGAATCTGGAAGCCTTGAGGTCTGGAAAGGGGTACACGGTATGCACGGGTCACCAACTCTGCCTGTTCACTGGGCCTATGTTCATGCTCCATAAGATTGCTTCGACCATTTCGCTGGCAGAACATCTCAACAAGGAAGTGGGGGAGGAAGCGACCATCGTACCGATTTTCTGGTTGGCCACCGAGGATCATGATATAGCGGAAGTGGACCATGCCCATCTCTTCAATAAGACACTGACGTTCAACCCTGGCTATGAAGGCCCAGCTGGTAGGATGCCCTTGAAAGGCATAGAACAGGTCCTGAATGAGTTGGCGGAGATCCTTGGCGACTCTGAACAAGCGCAATCCATTATGGCGAAGGTGAGAGCGAGCTATTCTGAGAATCACAACTTGGCTCAAGCCACGTCTCATTTCGTTCATACCCTTTTTGCAGAATCGGGTCTCCTCATACTGGATGCAGACAGGCGAGAATTGAAACGCCCTTTCATGGACATGATGAGAATGGAACTGGAGGAGTCATTCGTCTCAACTTCTATGGAACCAACACTCAAAATGC